>DATHGW010000591.1:0-2389 GCA_035317445.1 Puia sp. | reverse complement strand
GCAGAGGCTGAATCGGAGCTGACGGCAGGTTTTCATACCGAGTATTCGGGAATGAAATTTGCCCTGTTTTTCCTTGCAGAATATGTAAATGTTTTTATCGTCTGTGCCATCGGGGCCACGTTGTTCCTTGGCGGATGGATGCCCTTCCATGTCGGTCACTGGCAGGGGTTTAATCATGTGATGGACTATATACCCTCCAGCATTTGGTTTTTTGGGAAGACTTTCTTCCTGATTTTTGTTATTATGTGGTTCCGTTGGACATTTCCCCGATTACGCATCGACCAGTTGCTGAACCTGGAGTGGAAATATTTATTACCGATCAGTATGATGAACATGCTTTTGGCAACGGTATTGGCGATCACGGGGTGGCATTTTTGAAGAAGAAATAAGGAATAAGAAATAAGAAAGTGAATGTCGTTTTTGAGCAACTATATTAAAGAAGTTTATGGGGCTGTGAAGTCATTGCTGACGGGCATGCGGCGGACGGGATATTATTTTACGCATCACAAGGAGATCATTACACAGCAATATCCGGATAACAGGGATAGCCTGGTACTTCCCGAAAGGTTTCGCGGGGAGGTAGTTATGCCGCACGATGAGCACAATGAACACCGCTGCACAGGTTGTACGGCCTGCGAAATTGCCTGTCCCAATGGAACGATCAAAGTGATCACCAAATTTGACCTGACACCGGAAGGCAAGAAAAAGAAGGCCATCGACAAACTGGTCTATCACCTCGAATTGTGCACGATGTGCAATCTCTGCATTGAAGCCTGTCCATCCGATGCAATTGTGATGGCCCAGAATTTTGAACACAGCGTTTTTGACCGAAGCCAACTGACCAAAATATTGAATAACCCCGGATCTAAAATCATGGATGGCATTGAATGATGAGTGGCTCGACGATCATATTTTATTTACTGGCTGCACTTACCCTGGTGAGTGGTTTCCTGGCGGTCACTACGCCGCAGATTTTCCGCGCAGCGGTTTACCTTTTATTTTCTCTTATCGGCATTGCGGGCATTTATTTCTGGTTGCAATATGAATTTATTGCGGCAGTTCAAATTGTGGTCTATGTCGGCGGTATTGTGGTCCTGATTATTTTCTCCATATTCCTGACCCAGAAATCAGGCGAAAAAATGCCACCCGCAAAACAAGGAAGAATCGTTTTTTCGACACTGGCAGCCATTGCCGGTTTTGGAGTCGTTTTTTTCCAACTGTATCATCATGGGTTTGAACGAACAAAAGAAATTCCAATAGATGCGGGGGTATCGAATATCGGCCGGCAGATGCTCGGCGTGCAGCAACACGGTTATGCATTACCGTTCGAAGTGGTGAGCATGCTGTTGCTCGCAGCCATGATCGCATGCATTGTGATCGCGTTGCGCACCAGTAAGCAGGATGCCGGTCATGGGATATAAATTTAGAACTGTTCATCATGCAGCCAGGGCTATATCACTTATTGTTTGTCAGTACCGCATTGTTCTTCATTGCCGTATATGGATTCTTTACCAGGAGGAACCTGGTCACCATGCTCATGAGCGTGGAGCTGATGCTGAACAGCGTTAACATCAACTTTATTGCATTCAACAAATGGCTCTGGCCGAACCGGCTGGATGGGTTGTTTTTTACCATTTTTATTATTGCCATTGCGGCTGCCGAGGCGGCCGTGGCCATCGCCATCATCATCAACCTGTACCGGACGCACCAGTCGATTGATGTTGAAAAAACAGAGGAATTAAAGTATTGATAGAAATATGCCGCATGTCATATATATAGCGCTCATTCCCCTACTACCACTGGCCGGTTTCCTCCTGCTGGGATTATTTGGGAAAAAGGTTTTCAAACAATATTCCGGCTGGATCGGTACCCTGCTCATGCTATTGACCGCGGGTCTTTCTTGCTGGCTGGCCTATGGATATTTTTTTGAATTTGGCAGGGTGGATGGGATATATCAAAAGCTTGTTCCTTTTCAGTTCCCCTGGCTTGAATTTTCGAAACAGCTATCGATCAATATGGGCATTTTGCTCGATCCCATAGCGATGATGATGATTGTTGTGGTGAGTTTTGTTTCCCTGATGGTTCATGTGTACAGCCTCTCTTATATGAGGGGTGAAGAGAGGTTTGCTATTTATTATGCCTATCTCTCCCTGTTTAGTTTTTCGATGCTTGGACTGGTGCTGGCCTCGAATATTTTTCAGACCTATATATTTTGGGAACTGGTGGGTATTTCATCCTATCTGCTGATTGGCTTTTACTACGATCGGCCGGGAGCGGTGGCGGCGGCAAAAAAAGCATTCATCGTAACCCGTTTTGCGGATCTGGGATTCCTGATCGGCATCCTGATTTTATCTTTTTATTCCGGCACGCTCGATTTCAACACACTAAT
>DATHGW010000590.1:0-10236 GCA_035317445.1 Puia sp. | reverse complement strand
CCAGCTGCGACGTGGACAGCCCTTCTGCAGTAGGGGAGCAAGCCTTCGCGGAAGTGGAAATGTCTTACGACAACGTTCCTGTTGGCGCACGATCCCTCGAATTACCATTCTCACTCGGACGAGGTGACCTGGCGGTTGTTGTCAGCAGCCTGCAATACCGGGTTGCAAAAAGCGGCCGGACCGCTTTGTGACAAATTCTAAATGGACGCCGGTAGATATTGTCGATGCTGCTTATTGGTGAAACTAAAATAACGAGATTTAAATGATTGAAATATATGCATATTAGAAATTCTTTCAAACTGATGCTGCCGCTGACGCTTATCTGTTGTGTGGGTTGCGCCAACAATGAACTTAAATCTGCTGCTGGCAATAACAACGACAATATACCTACGGTCGAAACCAAATCTCCCAACAGCGATTATAAACCAGCTTTCAAAGGACAAACAAGGATTGCCGCCGCAAAGACGACTACTCCGTATGCGGTCGAAAAAATAGCGGGCAAGCTGGGATATCCGTTTGCTATTGTAGCCATGCCGGATGGAAGGTTGATGGTGACGATCAAATCCGGCTATATGGAAATTCATGATAAGAATGGGGTTCTGATAAAAAAGATCACGGGATTTCCCCAGGTCATCTATTCCGGGCAGGGTGGTTTGCTGGATGTTGCTTTTGATCCTCATTTTGCAAACAACAAAATGATTTACTGGTCCTATTCCGAGCCATATCCTCCCGGCAATTTAACTGCTGTGGCCAAGGGTCATCTCAACGAAGCGACCGGTCAGGTGGAGGATGTGTCGGTCATATTCCGGGCCACCCCGGCGTTGAAGAGTGATTTACATTTTGGTTCACGATTGGTATTTGACAAAGATGGAAATCTTTTTGTGAGTGCAGGCGAGCGGTCCATCCTGGAGGGACGGGCACAGGCGCAAAAGCTGGAATCGCACCTGGGCAAAGTATTTAAAATAACGACGGACGGAAAACCTGCGCCCGGTAATCCATTTTTAAACCAGGCTGGTGCCATGCCTGAGATATATTCCTACGGTCATCGCAATCCGCAGGGGTTGGACATCAACCCGGCTACCGGTGACCTGTGGGAAGCTGAATTCGGTCCGCGTGGGGGTGATGAGGTTAACCTGATTCATCCCGGAAAAAATTATGGCTGGCCTGTCATCACCTACGGAATCGAATACAGTGGAGAGAAAATCGGGGATGCCATTCAGCAGAAGCCGGGCATGGAGCAGCCGGTATATTATTGGGATCCGGTGATTTCACCAAGTGGAATTTGTTTCTACGCTGGCCATGCTATACCGGAATGGAGCAACAATCTATTCCTGGCAGCCCTGAGCGGTGCGCATATCGACAGGCTTATCATAAAAAACAATAAGGTTGTGGGCGAGGAGCGTTTGCTTGCCGACAAAAACCAGCGCTTCCGTGACGTGACCTATATGAATAACATGCTTTATGCGATCACGGATGATGGAGATATTTATCGCATGAGTAAGAAATGAAGATGATTTAAAGTTGGTATTTCCTTATTCTGTTCTCAAACTCTCTTCGCCAACCTACGCTCCGATTATTCGGAGCGTAGGCTGGTGGCCGGGTTAGCCAGCGCCGCTTTGATCGATTGGAAACTCACGGTTATTAAAGCAATCGAAACGATCACGAGAAATGGCAATAAGAAATACAGCCAATGCATGCTGATCCTGAACGTATAGTTCTGCAGCCATTTTGCCGAGGTTATCCAGGCCAGCGGTACGGTAATCACAAATGCTATAATGAGTAACAGGGCAAACTCACGGTACAATAAGTTGAGGATATTTCCAACCGACGCACCCAACACCTTCCTGATGCCGATTTCTTTTGTTCTTTGCAACGTGGTAAATGAAGCGAGTCCGAATAAACCAAGACAGGCAACTAAGATCGCGAGGCTCGTAAATATTCCGAACACTTTGCCAAAACGCCGGTCCGCCTTGTACTGCGCATCAAAATGATCATCCAGGAAAAAATATTCGAAGGTATTGCCGGGAAAGAATTTGTTCCATTCGGCTTTCACGCTGTTTATTGTTTGCGCGGCATTGGCTGCTGATGTTTTCAGGGAGATAGAGCCATTTACATCCGGAATCAATCGCAATATCAGGGGCTCGTAGGCCTCACGCAAAGATTGCTGGTGGAAATTTTCGGTAACCCCTTCAATCGTATATTGATTTCCCCAAAAATCTATTTTCTTTCCAATGGCTTCCTCGGGTTTGTTGAAGCCTAATTGTTCAATTCCCTTTCTATTGAAAATCACAGAGTGTTTATCTGAGCCAAAAGATTTATCAAACGGACGTCCGGCTACTATCTTCAGCCCGTAGGTTTTCAAATAGTCGTAATCAATACCAATCACCCGGTACTGCTTCTGTTTGGATTCACCCTGTCCTACCAGTTTGATGCCTCCTGCATTCCAGCCAACCGGTTCGCCGGGAATACTCGTTGAAACCGTTATATGCTGAATAGAAGCGTTCCGTTGCAATTCCTGTTTGAATGCAGTGATCTTTTGCAGGAAGGTAGAATCAATCCCCACAATGGGAGAAGGGAGAACCAATGTTTGATCGATATTCATTCCCAGGGACTGCTCACGCATGTATTGAATCTGTCGGTAAACAACCACGGTACCCATCAATAAGAACAAGGATGCGGCAAACTGAAATACTACCAGTGATTTTCTCAGCAAAGCCCCCTGGTTCGAAGTGCCAAGTTTTCCTTTCAATACGTCGACGGGGTTAAAACCGGACAATACAAATGCAGGATATAACCCGGAAAAGAAGACGCCAATCAAGAATAAGCCGATCAATCCAAGCCAGAAATTGGGTTGACCAAACAATGAAAATGACAGTTGCTGCCCGGAAATGGCATTGAATTCCGGAATGGCAACTAATACAATCACCAATGCCAGGATCAATGCGATGGCGTTCAATACGGCAGATTCGGATAGGAATTGAATGATCAGTTGGCTGCGTTGCGAGCCAACGGCTTTTCGTACGCCCACTTCCCTGGCTCTTGTGATGGCCCGGGCGGTGGCCAGGTTAATATAGTTCACCCATGCAATGACGACGATGAAAAAAGCAATACCCAGTAAAAGATAAGCCGTTTTGCCATCGCCGTTTTCACCGGGTTCCAACATATAATGAGAATACAAATGAATATCTTTTAGTGGTTGCAGATGATATACTACCGCGGCATTGTATTTCTTCATATCCTCGTCAGTAAACCTTTTGACAACGGGAATAAATTTCTTTTCAACCGTGGCCGGATTAACGCCCTTCTTAAGCAATAAATAAGTAAGACAACCATCCCATTGCCAGGCTGTTTCCGGGCCATTGCCTGCAGAGTCGGTTGTCCATTTTTGAAATGTTGCATAAGACAAGAGCATGTCGGGCTTGAGCTGCGTGTTAACGGGAGCATCTTTATACACGGCCACAATGGTATAATTGCTGTTGCGGTTCAATGCGAGTGCTTTGCCGACTACATGGGTTGTGCCAAATATTTTTTTTGCGGTTGTTTCAGATAATGCCGCTGTAAAGGGTTCTTTCAATGCAGTGTTCTTATTGCCGGCAATCAAGGGATAAGTGAATATGTTGAAGAAGGAGGGAATGGTGAAATACACGTTCTCAATTTTTATCGGTTGATTTTTTATTTCGGCAGTCACTCTTCCATTCGAAATCACCTTAACGTAGTCATCGATCTCAGGTATCGCGGCTTTGAATGCATTGCCAACCCCAAAGGCCCCTGCTGCCCATTGGGTGCTAAGCTTGCCATTGTCAAAACGATCCTGCTGAACACGATAGATCCTGTCCTTGTTCTCCTGAAAATTTTCGTAACTCAATTCAAACGAAACATATTGAAGGATCAGCAGGCAGGCTGCAATGCCAATCGCTAAACCAAGAATATTGATGGCTGAATAAGCCTTATGGCGTTTGATGTTTCGCCAGGCGGTTTTGAAATAATTTCTGAACATATTACGTAATTATTTGATATCAGTAGACGGAGGACAAGGTACGTGTTCATAATGTACCCTCAATTGCCAAAATGTTGCATGAAACAGCCTGCCAGGGGTGCCCAAACTATATTGATTTTTGCTGTAACATCTACCAAAAGATTTATTAGGTTATGGCGAAAATAGTTTCCTCATTCTGACGTTTAAAAAGGGCACCAGGGTGTGCAAACGCTATACAGAATAACCCTTATTTTTTGAGATTCAACCCCATGACCAAACGCTTACCGATTATTTCTTTGATTCTTCTTTCAGCTATACTTAATGGCCTTCCTGCCCGAAGCCAAACAGAAAATGGCTCGGAAAACAATATTACCATCTCTTCCAAAAAAGAAGTGTATGAATTTAAGCAGGGCGACAAGGAACATCCTGTCATTATCAAGCAGGAATACAGCACTATCTACTATTGCAACAGTGTGCGGGGAAATATGCCATTCGTGGAATCTTATGATGACCGGACCACTATCGACAATGTCAATATATATGTGGATGGCAGCCGGATGAAAAGCATCAAACCGGTTTATGATTACTATTCTGTGCAGGATGTTTTTTATTCAGATGCTAAAGTCTGTTATTTCAATTTACCATTGGAAAAAAAGGGAACTTCCAGCGAGGTCAGGATTGAAAAAACCTATACAGATCCACGCTATTTTACCAGCATTTACTTCCCCGAGCCTTATTTCGTATTGGAAAAACAGGTCGTCATTATCATTCCCAGATGGATGAAAACAACACTGAAGGAATTTAATTTCAACGAAACCGTGCGGAAGGAACAGCAATACGACGCCAAAAAGGATGCGGATATTTATACCTACACCATAAAGAATGCAGCCGCAAAAAAGCCTGAAACGCATTCACCAGGCCCCTCTTATATCTACCCTCACCTACTTGTGCTGAGCAAATATGCCGAGACCAGCACTGGAAAAATTACTTATTTCAGCACGCTCGACGATCAATATGCATGGTATTACAGTCTGGTTCAACAGGTCCGGAATGATGACGCATTGCTAAAGGAAAAGGCCCTGGATATTGCGAAAGGCATTAACAAAGACATGGATAAAATAAGGGCAGTCTATCAATGGGTACAGGATAATATCCGCTATGTCGCTTTTGAAGACGGAATAGCCGGGTTCAGGCCTGAAAAAGCGCAGGAGGTGTTGAGAAGAAAATATGGCGATTGTAAAGGCATGGCAAATCTTACCAAGGGATTGTTGAAGTCAATCGGGTTTGATGCGCGTTTGTGCTGGATTGGTACCAATCATATAGCATATGATTATTCAACGCCATCCCTGAGTGTAGACAATCACATGATCTGTGCGGTAAAGATCAATAACAAATTATATTACCTGGATGCTACGGAAACTTATATCGGCTTTGAACAATACGCCGAACGAATTCAGGGAAGGCAGGTATTGATAGAAAATGGAACAGGCTATTTGCTGGAACGCATTCCGGAGGAAACCTATCTTCAAAATACGGAAACAGAAAAAAGAATATTGTCTATAAAAGGCGACAGTTTGTGCGGCCAGGTTTATCAAAATTGGAAAGGAGAAAGCAGGGAATTTTTGTTATCTGGTATACACGCAATAAAAAAAGATAAATTGGCTGACGCCCTGGTACAATATCTCTCTACTGAATCCGGCCAGGATCAGCTGGATCATGTGAAAACTTCAGATCTCAATAGCGTTAACAACGATCTTTCCATAGAATATCATTTGAATATCAAAAATGGCGCCACCGGATTTGGCAACGAATGGTATATAGAAATGGATCATAAAAAAGAGCTGACTGCGCTCGTCATGGACACCGTTAACCGAAACACAGATTGGGTATTCCCGTACAAATATGATCTTCAGCATGAAACCGAATTATTGCTGCCTGTCGGAGCTAAAGTAACCACAATGCCTGCTCCGGTGAAAATAGACAGACCGGAATACATGTTCAATATCCTCTATACACTGGCTGGTCAGAAAGTGCTCTATAAAAAAGAACTTATCCTGAAGAAATCAATATTACCGCGTTCGTCCTTTTCACAATGGAACCGGGATATAGAACAAATCAATAAAGCATATCTGGAACAATTGGTTATTTCAAAAAAATAAAAATATGGCTAATTCCTTTACCGCTGTTTCTTTTAGAATGGGTTTGCTTTTATGTATTGTACAGTCAGCTTATTCCCAGGTGTCCGATCAAGATTATAAAAAGCATTCGGCTGAGGTGAGGGCTGAAGTGTGGAATTGGAATAAGCCAGCTTTTAAAAACAGGGTCATTCCGGCCGAGTATGCTAATTCGTCCAGCGTGGTGTTGGCACATCATACGGAAATCAGCGCCAAAAGTAAAAGCAAATTCCATTTCATGATCATTACCGGAACCGTATCAAAGGAACTATATTATATCAATACGGTCCGTGAATTGGTCAAGATCAATGATAAGGCCGCGTTGGATGAGTATTCCGAAATCAGTTTTCAGCGTCTGAGCAAGAGAAGCGGGGCATTCATCAGCAATACCACTATTACCATGGTTGGCGTGCGGATCATTAAGCCGGATGGAACGGTAAAGGAAATCAATGCAGACGAGGCCGTCATGACAAAGGATGCGAAAAATGATAAACAGGGAAAACTGGCTCTGTCTGATCTGCAGGTAGGAGATATGGTTGACTATTTCGTACAGGTAGAGGAACAGATGGATACCAAAAACATCGACCCGTTGCTATTTGTCTTTGGTAAGGACGTCCCCGTTCTTGACTACTCTGTACATTGTGAAATAGGAAAGAAATTTGCCATAGAATACCGTTCGATGAACGGGGCTCCGGATTTTACCCTGAAAAGGGATGCGCAGGACGATTTTATTCTGGATGCAGAAAAGAAAAATATTGCAGGCCTTCCCACCGGTCTCTGGATGTCGGCCATGCGTCAGGTACCCATATTGAGGTTAAATATTGTATTAGGATATAAAGGCATGTTCGCTGGAAGAATGAATTCCCGCGGGCCCGGGGAAGTTTACCATAATATGCCTTTTGACGAAGTGATGCAGGATATCAAATTTGATTTATGGCAGATGAACTATGCGCTTAAGCAATCTTCAGTTCCATATTATAGTGATATTAAGGAAATCGTAAAAGGCTATAAAAAAAGGAAAGCTGATCTGCCCAAGGACAGCATTCCGGAATTTGTATATTATGCGGCAAGACATCTCGCGCTTAACAATTGGGAAAGGGACAAAGTAGAGGTCGGCAGGGATCGGAATTATCAATCTTTCAACAACAAAAAATTCATGTTTGTCATGGAAAGGCTATTGCATGAATTTGACGTGGATTGTGATTATGTAATTGTTGCTTCCCGTTATGGGCCCGACCTTAAACAGGTCATGTCTAAAAATGATATTGAATATATGTTGCGTACCCGGACAGGTAAGCCTGTTTTTCTTTGTGCAGAAGGTGTATTTACACAACCGGATTACGTGTTGGCAGAATATGAAGGTCAGGAATCACCCACTATTTTTGTCAAAGGGATAGGCTCGCTGGGTAAAGTAAAATTAGAGGAAGGAACAGTAAAAGTTCCGTTCAGTTCCGCCGTGCAGAACAAACATGATGAAATGATCCAGGTAAAGATCAGTGAGAAAAACCCGATGCAACTGATCCTGTCAAGAACGACCAGGTTGAAAGGTCATTTAAGAACCGATGACCAGAAAAGATTATTGTTGTTCGAACAATACGAGGCGGAAGAAAGAGACGCTTTAGGTATTAAAGAAACATTGCTGCAGGATCTTGCCGACAGCAGAAAAACGAGAAACCTCACTCCTGAATATGAAGCGGCTTTTGCAACTGCACGCAAGGAGCAGGCAGGATTTTTTAAAGAAGAAATTAAAAGCGAATTCGATGTTGAGCCTAAGGAATTGCTGGATTACAAAATCGTGAATTCAGGTATCCTGCACGAGCGTCCGGATATGATTTACAATTCAAATTTTGTGGTAGAAGGGTGGACCAAAAAAGCAGGTAATAATTATATCGTCGAAGCGGGGAAATTCATCGGGGAACAATTGCAAATTAAACCGGAACAACGTAACAGAACAGTGGATGTGTACATGTCTTCCGCAAGAAGTTTTCAGTATGAAGTGCAGATGAGCATCCCGCCCGGTTATAAAGTAGAAGGGATGGAGAACCTGAATAAGGAGATTCAGAATGAATGTGGCAGTTTTGTTGCCTCGGCCAAAATGGATGGAGATAAGATAACCATTAAGGTATCCAAAGTCTATAAAAACGCTTTTGAACCGGTTGGTAACTGGCCAAAACTATTGCAGATTATCGATGGCTGTAGCGACTGGACCAATCAAAAGATTATGTTGAGAAAGGGCTAATCGATCATCCGTTGACTACTAATACTTCCTGTTGACCGAAACAAAATCTTTTGAGATCTTCGCGGCCATGCCGCCGGTGGTATCGTATCCAGGCCTTCTGAGCCTGACCACAAACTCGCAGTCATAATATGTTCTCTCTTCGTAAAAAGTCACACTCTTCACGTCAAACCTTGCCTTGGTCGTGTCAAAATTCACCTGCTTGTTCAGCGAATTGGACATAGCTGTCATTAACTCCCTCTCCAGTTCGGCACGGGTCATGCTTCTTTTGCAACCCATACCCAAACCCAGAAAAATGCAGAGAAAGACAACCGTTAACTGTCGGTAATACATGCGGTCAAAAAATTTAATTTTAAAAAATAATCATCCCGATTAAAATGCAAGCAATTGACTGATCCTTTGTGCAAGTTTTTCAGGATTGGGCAGCATGGCCTTTTCCAATGCCATATTCATGGGCACTGCAGGCAGGTTCAAAGCGCCCAACACTTCTACAGCTGCATCCAGGCTTGCGAAGCACTGATGGGAAATCCTTCCGGCCAATGCTTCAGCAAAAGAATTGAGTTGTTGCTCCTCGGTTAGCACCAGACATTTTCCATGTGCGCGAACCCGGTCAAAGACCAGGGCTTCATCCAAAGGATACAGGGTTCTAAGATCGATGACCTCAACCTGGCCTGGAAAATTCACTGCGGCAGCCGTTGCCCAGTATACTCCCATGCCATAAGTAACCACACAGCAGCTTTCCCCCGCATCCATTCTTTTTTGATCGGCACGGCGGACAATGTTGGCCTTACCCAGCGGCAGGATATAATCCCTCGACGGTTCAGGCATCCTGGCCCCTTCCGTACCCGCAACCTTGCTCCAGTATAATCCCTTGTGTTCAAGCATCAGCACAGGATTTGGATCAAGGAAAGCCGCCTTCATCAATCCCTTCATATCTGCCGCATTAGATGGATACGCAATTTTGATCCCCTTCACAGATAACAAGGTTGTTTCTATACTTCCGCTGTGATAAGGTCCGCCGCCATGGTATGCGCCAACAGGAACCCTGATCAAAGTTTGCACGGGAAACTTTCCGCAACTCAGGTAATAGGACTTCGATAGTTCCGTGACCAACTGGTTAAATCCGGGATAAATATAATCGGCAAATTGAATCTCCACGATCGGTTTTACGCCTACTGCGCTCATGCCTGCGGTTGATCCGATAATATACGCTTCTTGTATGGCGGTATTGAATACCCGGTGATCCCCAAATTGTTCAGCCAGGGTGGCGGTCTCCCTGAACACGCCCCCCAGTCTCCTGCCCACATCCTGTCCGTACAGCACGGCCTCCGGATGTTCCTCCATAATTTCCCGGATTGCAAATAAAGCTGCATCCACCATCATCACTTTTGGCGCGGCAGCCGGCGACCGCTCGCCTTTTTCCTCCAGTATCTGAGTGGGTGCAAAAACAAAATCTTCCACGCCGCGGGGATCCGGTTCTGCCGAAGCTAGTGCTTCCCTGAATTGCTCTTCCACATCCCCGGCTGCCCTCTCCTCCGTCTCCCGGATAAGCACTTCTGTAATACCGGTCTCCAATAGCCGCTTTCTCAGCCTGGGCCCGGGATCTGCAGCGAAATGCCTGTCAAGGTCTTCCTTGTCGCGGTAGTATTCCATCCGCACCCCACTGGTATGGTGCCCGAGCAGGGGGACCTTTGCCTGTAATAAAAAAGGCCCGTGACCGGCCCTAACCTGTTCGAATATGCGCTGGATGCTGCTCAGGCAGGCTTCGAAATCAGTGCCGTCGATGCGCATACGCCCTAAACCGGCAAATCCCGAAGCATAGTCAAATGCGTCCATGGCCCTGGATTCTT
>DATHGW010000589.1:0-9451 GCA_035317445.1 Puia sp. | reverse complement strand
GTTCTTTGTTTTTATCCAGGTCTTTCACATGCCATAACGGAAAGCGTCCCGGATGCTGTTTGAATAGCTCAACAGGGTCTTTGCCCGCCTTGGTAGCCCAACCCAGATCGAGTTCCATTTTTACCGTGTCTGCACCAGTTTCTGATAGAAAAACATCATAGGGGATAACGCCATCCACTGTATCAAACTCGCTGGTGTGGTTGTGGTAGGCAAAAACGATCCCGGCTTTCTTACACGCTTCACCGGATTTATTCAAAACGGTTACCGCTTCCTTGATGTCGGCAGTACTGCCATGTGAAATATTGGCACACACCAGGTAGTTCACGCCACCCGAGGCAGCCTCGTCTACCAGTTGCTGGTGGTTCTCTTTCAGGTTGCGCATGGGCGGGGGATTAAAACGACGCGTTGTATCGCCTCCGGGTATTTTGATCCCGCCGGGTGGCATTTTAAACGGGGCGCCGAGCACATGGTGCGACTGCCATGACAAGCCGGAATCTTTAACCAGTGCAGCGAATTCCTTTGGCTTCAGTCCATAATAACCTCCCTTCATGCTGAAGGCGGATTCAATTTCCTTATACCCGATCTCAGCTACTTTTTTCAGCGAGCCGGGAACATCCTTATCCATCACACTGAATAAAGTGAACAATTGCAACCCCACTGGATGGGCAGCCATGCCATCAAGCATGAAGGCGCTTGCCTTTTTCGAAAGCAACAAACCGCCGAGGGCCATGGCCCCGGTATTTTTCAGGAACACTCTTCTGTTGTGCATGATCAGCTATTTTAAGATTGATAATATTATTTGACAGCCGGCGGCGCCCCACCGGATTTATTCTGAAAATTAATTTCTATCATATCCATCAAAATGGCGTTGTCGGTTGCCTTATCGTTTTTGCAGACAATGTATACTTTGTGAACCCCTTCCGTTGGACTGATCGTGGCCGGCGCTTTGACAGCAAGCATTTTTCTGAACACATCAAAATCAAAGTCGGCTGCTGACGCAGCTTTTTTCTTCGCCGGCGCTTTGCCTTTACCCTTTCCTCCGCTGTTTTCGAAGAATCGCGCATAGTCGATCGGTTTGGAAACCAAAAATGCTGTCTGGCCAATCAGTTTTCCATCCGGTGCATCCAGGTGCACTTCAATCGTACCACCGATAGATCCTGACTGTGGCGTAACCGTGGCCGAAAATTCAATCTGTTTGATGCCCGACAAATCAATATTGTTGAAGCCAAGATAGGATCCGTTACCTTTCATGAAGAAAGATTTGCTCGGCGTGATCAGGACCTCTGTTCCTTTCTTTTCATCGGCATTTTCAGGGTCAACCGCAGGGTTTCGGAGGGCGATCTTTACTTCTGATGACTGGCTGCCCATCGAGCCGCTGCCTCTGTCGGTGTATGCGGCCCTGAACAAGAATCCTCCCTTGCCATTCTCTCCAGTCGGAACAGTTGGCTGGTAGCTGCCCTTCAGTGGCAACGATTTGACCGAAGATTCTTTTTGAGAAAGTCCCAGGATATATTTCACCATATAACCTGCCTGCTGTTGCGACAACTGCGGATGGCCGGCCATCGCATGTTCTCCCCATACCCCGCTGCCACCTGAAATAATTTTGTTGGCTAATACGCCCGGTGCCTTGGCATCGTTTTTATATTTTGTCGCAACATCCATGAAGCTCGGGCCAACCGATTTGGTACTGAGCATATGGCAGGTTTTACAATCGCTTCCATTGATCAGGTAGAGACCCGCCGAGAAACCAGCTTTCTCTTCGGCTGCGCGATGGTGTTGCGAGATTTCTATCAGGTCAAATCCCTGAGGAACATAATCGAAACTTACCGCGACCTGGTCTGCCTTGATCTTACCATCTGCCACAGATCCATCTTCCTTATCCTTTATGTCGATCGCATATTCCACCGGTTGTCCGGGAAAGAAGAAGGTCTTATTCCCTTTGGTAATATTCAATGAAACATCCGGCGGTTCATTGCCGGCCTGAAGTTCGACGGTTTTGCTGTTGGCCTCTCCCTTGGTATCCGTTACCGTTAGTATGCACTGGTAGGTGCCTGGCTGATCAAGCGTAATGCTTGTATTGGGTTCCGCAGAGGTCTTTACGGTTTGAGCGCCCGATACAACCTTCCATTCATATTTCAGTGCGTTCGAATCGTACCGATCAAAATCCTTTGTTCCCTGCGATGACAATTTCACGGTAAAGGGAACGGCGCCGGCAGTTTTGTCGGCGCTAGCCTCTACAACAGGCTTACGGTTGCCTCCATTGTATTCAATCTTCACCACTGCAGAATTCGCATTACCCCTGAACCAGGCGGAACCGTATTCCAATATGAACAAATCGCCCTGGGGGCCGAATTTCATATCGATTGCGCTGCTGAAATTTTCATTGGGCAGGAACTGTTCCATGGATTTATAATTTCCAGCCTCGTCCATGCTAACCGACATGATCCAACCCCTCATGAAATCCGTGATCAGCCACTTACCTTCATAATACTCCGGGAAAGGCCTTTTTGCATTCGCAAAGTCCGCCTTTCTGAATACCGGTCCGCCGGTTGCGGACCTCCCGGAACTTCCAAGCAAAGGAAAACTGTCTGATTTCGCATAAGGATACCAGATCAAGGGTTTTTGCGGGAGTGGCAGTTCTTTCAATCCATTATTATTGGGAGAATTATTAACGGGATGATTGGGATCGCTTCTTGGGCCATAAGTTTTTGTTTCCGGATTATATTTCGCATAAGTCTGATTATCTCCGATAAAATAGGGCCAGCCAAAATAGCCTGCCTTGCGTGCCTGGTTGTATTCGTCATAACCCCTCGACCCCCAGATGGAATCCTGCGAGGCATCCGGACCTACTTCACCCCAATATAAAAATCCCGTTTTGCTGTCGACCGACACCCGCCATGGATTGCGGTCGCCCATCACATAGATTTCGGGGCGGGTCTTTGGCGTTCCTTTGGGAAAGAGGTTTCCTTCAGGTATGGTATAGCTGCCATCATTCTCAGGATGGATGCGCAGGATCTTTCCGTGCAGGTTATTGGTATTTCCAGATCCCCGCTGGTCATCAAAGCTCTCACGTCCCGGCCTTTCATCCATCGAAGTGGTACCATCGGGAGGATTCCAGGTATTGTTGCCAACAGTCAGGTAAAGATTCGCCTGGTTGTCGAACACCATCCCGCCGCCGGTATGACAGCATACTTCGCGCTGGGTTGGGATCTCGAGGACAATTTTTTTCGATCCGGGATACAGCGAATCGCCATGCAGCTCCCAACGGCCAAGCACATGCAAAGGCGTGTCGGGGTCGGCATAATACAAATAGACCCAATGGTTTTCGCTGAATTTGGGGTGCACGGCCAAACCGACCAAACCTTCCTCTGCTTCGCTCACCGCGCCTTCCTTGCTTGTATATTTCGTGTTCACGGGAATGGTTGCGATCAGTTTGATCTCTTTTGTCTTTGGATCCAGGATCTTTACGCCACCCTTCCTTTCTATGATCAGTATCCGATCGTTGTCTATGAAGTTGAATTCCATCGGCTCATCCAGCCCCTGCGTAAGTACGGATTTTGTAAACCGGTTGTCGTCCGGCTTTTCTATCACGACGGGGGCTTCTGTTTGTTTACAGGCAAAAAACAGCATCATGAAAGCGATCGCTCCCGGGAGCAGGTTCAACCTTGGAAAGCAGGCAGGCGTTTTGTTGATTGACATGTTCGTTAGAGTTGGTTAAATGAATGTATTTTATTCAGGATCATAAAGAATGACCTCTTGTATAAATGTTTCCGAAAATAGGGCAACTCCCGGTTCAGCAACCGGGATTGCGACAAAACTAATTTTTCTATCGATGAAATCATGAATCATCCCCATATATTAACAAAACCCCGCTCCGCATTGTTCCTAAGGTAAAATCAATTTGCGAATATAACCGATCGAATGCTGCACCGGAAACTTAAATTTTTCCCGATTCTACAAACCGTATTGTTGGATTTTGTTATCTTGAATGAATAATAAGAGAATAGAGAATAGAAAATAGAGAATAGTGAGTAAGAGGCGACTTCCGATTAAGGTCGGCCAACGGCCATCGATCATCGGCCAACTGTCAACTGTAAACTGTAAACTCACATGCAACCCATAAAAGTCGGAATGGTCGGCTACGGCATTGCAGCCCAGGTGATGCACCTGCCGTTTATCAGCACGATGGAGGAATATCAACTCGTGTCTGTGCTGGAGCGGCACAACAACCTCTCACAGGAAAAATATCCTTTCGTCAGACTGGTCAGGACTATCGACGACATGGTATCGGATGCGGAATTGGACCTCATCGTGATCACGAGTCCTAATGATACGCATTTCCCTTATGCAGAAAAAGCATTACTCGCCGGCAAACATGTCGTACTCGAAAAACCCTTCACCATCACCACCGACGAAGCGAGGGCATTGGTTGATCTCTCCAAACGGACCAGCAAAGTGCTGAGTGTTTTCCATAACAGAAGGTATGTGGGTGATTTCCTTACCATGAAGAAGATCCTGCATGAAAAACTATTGGGCGAAGTCGCGGAATACGAAGGACACTATGACCGCTACCGGCCGGAGGCGAAACCCAACGCCTGGCGGGAGGAACCCATACCGGGGAGCGGTATCCTCTATGACCTCGGCTCTCACCTGATCGACCAGGCATTGTACCTTTTTGGCATTCCCCAAACGGTCACGGCCGATGTGCGCAGGCAAAGACCGCATGCCCGGGTTGACGATTATTTCGATCTCCGCCTCGACTATGGATTTACCAAAGTGATCCTGGAATCAAGTATGCTTGTCCGTGAGATGGGTCCCAGGTATATGATCCATGGCACCAAAGGTTCCTTCATAAAATATGGAGAAGATCCGCAGGAAGCGCTGCTGAAGGCAGGCGTATTGCCCAATATTCCGCACTGGGGAGAAGAACCTGCAGATTTTTGGGGATTGCTGCATACGGAAATCGAAGGCAAAGTCATTAAAGAAAAATATCCGACCCTCCGTGGCAGTTTCGGATTCTATTACTTGAACCTGTACAAAACCATTGCCGAAGGCCAGCCTCTTAAAGAAAAACCCGAACATGGATTCAATACGATCCGCATGATCGAACTTGCACTTGAAAGCAGTGCAAAAAAATCCACCATTTCATGCACCGGTTTTATGGATGTAAAATACCAATAAACCGTTCAGTCGTGCAGGAACCTCCTTACACAAATGATGATCATGTTGATCACCGCGAGCACGTAACAGACCAGCATGACTTCCACCAATCCTGCATCAGAGTGGCCAAAATCAAGATAAATTTTATGGTCGCATAAAACATTCCGGAGATAAATCAACAGGTCAAACAAATAGAAAGTAAAGAGAAAATAGGCAATCGACAGGATTAAAAAATAAAACCTGTTCGCCCTGTGCATCACCATATGCAGTTTGTAAGAAACAAACAAATACAGCGCCATGATCAATATGATGATAATCGTTTCCTTCATATTCATTCTGTTAATGGTCAAACAACCAGCAAGCTGCAACCGCGCAAATCGCTGTTATCCACCCTTCCGGTTATTTCAAAGGATTTATCATCAAATACTCTGGTTATATCCTGCGTTGCAATGAATGAGCAGGAATAAAGATTGGCCAGATCAATGATGTTGGCGATACCCGTTCCCTGTTCCTGAACATCAAAGGGATCATCTTCATTCCTGACAAGCACACGCATCCAGGGAACCGTCAAAAAAATGCCTTCGCCTTTTGAATACGCCTGCGACAGCAACTCCGTCATCCCGTATTCTGAATGAACCACCTGCAGGCCCAAACGCCGTTTCAGGATATCATGTACTTCGGCACGGGTCATTTCGAACCGTCTTCCTTTCATGCCGCCGGTTTCCATGACAATAGTATGATTCAGCCTCATTGAAAACCGTTCGGCAAAATCCAGCAGGGCAAAAGTAACACCGATCAGCAATGTTTTCCTGCCCCTGGTTTCAAGCTCCTGCAATAGACCGGCCAGCTGAGCGTGGTCATCAAGATAAAAACCACTGTGCGGATCCGCGCTCATCCTGATCATTTCGTCTACCATCATCACGAGGGAAGAACCCTGTCTTTCGAGATAGGAAGGCAACAAGCCAATGACACAATAATCCTTTACCGGTCCATAAAAATGTTCAAAGCCCCGGACAAAGCTCTCGCGGTAGATGGACAAATCTTTCACATAATGTCTGGCCGGAATCGATTTTGACGTGCCACTGCTTTCAAAAACCATTTCAGGGTGGAAAGAGGTTGTTTGCACCTGCTGCGTCTTGAAAAATTCTATGGGGAGGAAAGGAATCCCGGTGATCGAGTGAATGGCCGCCGGATCAATGCCCAACTGGTCAATATATGCCCTATAGATGGGATTGTGCTGGTATTGAAAACGAAAAAGTTCCAGGCAATAACCTGGAAATTCGGCTGAACCGGCCTCGAATACATTACCTGGAAAATCCTTTATCATCTGCAAGGATTATGATGCTGGGTTAAGCTGGATATTCCGCTCACGGAAATGCAAAAAATTGCACAATAGTAAACCTTTTCAGCAAAAACGACGTAGGTTTGTATACAGCAAATCATCTTTATGAAAATCAGTCATTTACTGTTACCCGGTGTTTTAGTGCTGCTGGGCGTGACATGTAATAAGAGTAAATACCAGACCAAGCCACAGATCAGCATTGAATCCATCAACTCGCCCGTCCCCGTGGGCGGCAGCATGCAAGCCATGCTGAAATTCACACAAAAAGACGGTAAACTGGGCCAGGGCAGTTTTATAGCCATTCGTAACCGACTCAATCAACAACAGTTGCCTCCCGGCACAGCGAGTGCCGACACCCTGGTGAGCCCCATTCCGGAATTTCCGGATAAGAATGAAGGTGAGTTTCAATTTACCCTGGACTATACTTACCTGCATCAGAGCGATACCCAAAACGACACCATCCGCTTTAAATTTGCCGTGGTTGACAGAGTCGGAAATAAAAGTGACACCATTTCTTCTCCGATCATCGTGATTGAAAGTCCATAAACCACCGGCACGCTTTGACCCTTCTTCGAAAATTATTTGACTTCTTTGTTTTTAGCAGCCTGTATATTTCCTTATGTGCTGTGTTGATGGTTTATCAAACACATGCCTTATTGCTGCATAACAAGCCAGCTTTCATTGTGTCGGCCTTTGTCTTTTTCTCCACCATGTGCAGCTATAATTTTCATTGGTACCTGACGCCCGCATCCCAATCCTTTTCGCGACGGATTCAATGGGCGCAAAAAAGCAGGAGCTGGCATCTGGCCCTGTATTTTATCGGACTCACAGGCACGGCCATTTGCTTTTTCCCCATCCGGCAACACTGGCTGGCCCTGTTATTTGTTTCATTCGTCACCTTTCTGTACTCCGCGCCGAAGATTCCACTTCCGTTCTTTGCAAAATTAAAGAAAGTGGCCATTGGCAAAACCCTCTTTCTCGCCTTTGTGTGGACATTCGCCACCACGCTCCTGCCCATTTTCATTGCGGGGCAAACCATACAACCTGTTTTCTGGATCTTTGCTGCCGGGCGTTTCGGATTGATCTACGCCATATGCATATTATTTGATTATCGCGACCGGGAAGATGACAAGCATGATGGAATCCGCAGTATGGTCACCTATTTCGGAGAAAAAGGGATCAATGTGCTTTTTATCATTTCTTTGTGTTTATTTACCGCGGCCACACTGGCACTGGCATGGTATGGCTATTCAAATCGCACCATCATCCTGCTCCTGGTCCCCGGACTCATCCTGCTGGTATTGTATGCGCATGCCAAAAAAAACTTTTCCGACTACCTGTACTATTTTGTGCTTGACGGACTGATGATGCTTTCGGGTCCGCTCATGCTTATCTTTGGGATTTAACTACTTTTGAGCATTCAAAAACCAATACATGGCAAAAACAGCAAGAACGATTGGAAAAAATAAATCTGTACTGACAAGCGATGCGCTTTCCTTTCTCAAGACTTATGTCAACAATCCTTCCCCCGTTGGATTTGAATCAAAGGGACAAAAGCTATGGCTCGATTACCTCAAGCCATACATCAATTCTTATATAACGGATCCCTATGGCACCGCAGTTGGCGTTATTAATCCCAAAGCCGCTTTTAAGGTCGTGTTGGAAGCGCATGCAGATGAAATCAGCTGGTTTGTCAACTATATCAACCCCGACGGATTGATTTACCTGAAACGCAATGGAGGGGTTGACCACCAAATCGCTCCGGGTCAACGCGTTTTTGTTCATGGGGAAAAAGGAGCAGTCAAGGCCGTCTTTGGCTGGCCCGCCATTCACACGAGGCTGGGCAATCCGGAATCGAAAGAACCACAACCCAAGGTTGACAATCTCTTTCTTGATTGTGGTGCAAGAAATAAAAAAGAAGTTGAGGCACTCGGCATCCATATCGGCTCCGTGGCTACCTACCAGGAAGGGTTCGATGAACTGGCCCATGATTATTATATTGGCCGCGCATTTGACAACCGCATTGGGGGCTTTATGATTGCAGAAGTGGCGAGGTTACTCAAAGAAAATAAGAAACAGCTTCCTTTTGGTTTGTACATCGTTAATGCGGTACAGGAAGAAGTCGGTCTGCGGGGCGCTGAAATGATCGCCCGTCGCATTAAGCCGGATATAGCCATCATCACGGATGTTACACACGATACCGCCACCCCGATGGTGAACAAGATCATTGAAGGAGATATCACCTGCGGCAAGGGACCTTCCCTGGCATATGGACCGGCAGTGCACAATAAATTATTGGACCTCGTAAAGGAGACGGCAGAAAAAAAGAAGATCCCTGTTCAGTACAGGGCCGTGTCGCGCAGCACTGGCACCGATACCGATTCCTTTGCCTATGCAAATGATGGCTGTCCTTCAGTGCTCATTTCTATTCCGCTCCGGTATATGCACACGACGGTTGAAATGCTCCACAAAAGAGATATTGAACAAACCATACAACTGATGTATGAAACCCTGCTCGCCTTGACACCTAAAACCAACCTCAGTTATTTTTGATCAGCCGGAAAAGAAAAAGGAGCAGGAGCAGGACGAGCAAATAACCAGAAAAAATCCTGAGATATAAGGCGAAGTTCACCGTCCTGGCATTGTCGGAATACGTCGCATAATAAGGACGGGTATAGAAAAATTTAGCCGCCCTGCGGAAAATATTTTTTGGCTCCATGATCTGCAGGAAATCGCTATAGTAAAAAACAAAACGATTGTTGGCATGGAAATAATATGCCGGTAAGGCGGCTACTTTGTAAAAGGGGGTTTCAAACAAACTGTCCTTTTCATAGTGCCAGGCTACCCAGCCTGTATCCACGATCGGGTATCTGAGCAACCTTTGCACATCAATAACGTTGAGCCATTTGCTGTGATACCGTGTGAGAATATTTCGCGAAGTCAGGTCAA
>DATHGW010000588.1:0-3287 GCA_035317445.1 Puia sp. | reverse complement strand
AAGTTTTTCCAGCGAGATGTTGCGGCTCCCATGGATCCATATGCCTCGTCCGGCGTTTCCTTTTTTCCTGCCACTGCCTTGCAGAACGAGGTTCTCCAGGTGTATCCACTTGCACTGATCCAGTGTGATCGCTGTCTGATTTCCTGCGTCGATGATTGCCCTTCCTTTTCCATACGAGCCGATCCGGATCGGTTGCTGTGATGTGCCGGCGTTTTTTGCGTTCCATTGGATGGAGCCCCTGAATATTTGTCCACCCTGAAGATAGACATGGTCGCCCGGATGCAGTTGCAATCCAGTCAATGCGTGCAAAGTTTGCCAGGGTTGTTCAAATGTACCGGGATTGCTGTCCTTCCCTGCTGCGTGGATATAATATTTTCCCGGAACTCCGTGCGACTGTGCCCGAAGAGTATTCCATAAACCGGCGGTGAGGAAAAATACCCATCCAAAACACAGTAAAATTCCGGAGTATTTTTTTGTAGCGGGCAAGGCGAAAACTGGCATAATTGTCAAGCTACTGATTTTTTTATTTCTATCCACTACTTATCAACAGGAGAAGACAGAATCAGGCTTTTTAGTGTAGGTTTGCCGTCGGACTAAACAATTATCGTACTGTGAGACTAAAGAGCTTAGAAATCAAGGGGTTTAAGAGTTTTGCTGACAAAACCCATATCAATTTTAACGAGGGGGTAACCGGCATTATTGGCCCCAATGGTTGTGGGAAAAGCAATATTGTAGACAGTATCCGCTGGGTGATCGGGGAACAGAAGATCAGTCACCTTCGATCTGAAAATCTGGAAAGCCTGGTCTTTAACGGATCCAAAAGCCGCTCGGCCTCCGGTCTTGCTGAAGTCAGCCTGACCTTCGAAAATACCCGCAACCTTCTCCCGACAGAATTCACCACGGTTACGGTCACGCGGAAATTTTATAAAAGCGGCGAAAGTGAATATCGTTTGAACGATGTGTCGTGCCGGCTTAAAGACATCCAGAATCTTTTCATGGATACCGGCATCACCACCGACAGCTACGCGATCATTGAGCTGGGCATGGTGGATGATATCATCAAAGACAAGGAGAATAGCCGCAGGCGCATGCTGGAACAGGCGGCCGGCATTTCCATTTATAAGACGAGGAAAAAAGAAGCAAGACTTAAATTGGATGCCACCGAACAGGATCTTGCCCGCATCGAAGACTTGTTGTTTGAAATCAATAACCAGCTGAAAAGCTTGGAAAGCCAGGCAAAAAAGGCAGAGAAATATTTTGAGATCAAGAAAGAATACAGGGAGCTGAGCATCGAACTTGCCAAAGCGGCGCTGGAAGGGTTCAATACAACTTATAAGGAGCTGAACGCCCAGTCGGAGAGCGAAACAAACAGGAGGATAAAGCTGGAGGCGGGCATCGCAATGGAAGAAGCATCCCTGGAGCAGGAAAAAGTTGACTTGATCGGGAAAGAACGGGCATTGCAGGCTATGCAGCACGAATTCAACGAATTGATCCAGGAGCTGAGAACCAAAGAAAACGAAAAAAGCCTTTCTTCCCAACGTCTGAATTTTCTCAAAGAAAAAGAAAACAGCCTGCAGGAATTTCTGCAAAAAAGCGCAGGGCAGCTCAGGGGTCTGGAAGAAAGCATTCTGTTTACCAGGCAGCAGGTGGATGAGGAAGAAAATAAACTGGGCGGTCTGCAGCAGCAGATGAATACCCTGAAAGTTTCCGCCGATGACACAAAACGCATATTTGACCAGAAGAGAATGTCGATGGACAACCTCAGGAATGAAAATGCGCATATCCAGCGAAACGTTTTTGAGGCGGAAAAGAAAATAGCCATTGCCGATACATCCATTCAAAACCTGCAACAAAGTATGCTGCAGGTAGAAGAGGAAAGGAGTGGCCGTGAAAGCCAGATCAAACAGCTGGAAGAAGAAAAGCTTTCCCGGGAAGACGAGCTTTCGAGCAGAAGAAGGGACCTCGAGCAACTGCAGGCCCACCACGAAAAAACGAAAGAACAAATTCTTTATACACAGGGAAAACTGGAAGAACTACGCCAGGTGCTCGCCGATGAAAACAGGAAACTCGACGCAAAGAAAAACGAACAGGAACTGTTGAAAAGCCTGATTGATTCCATGGATGGTTACCCCGACAGTGTAAAATTCCTGCATAAGAATCCCGAATGGAATCATACCGCCCCGATCTTGTCAGACATCATCTACGTGAAAGAAGAATTCCGCGCCGCTGTTGAAAATGTACTCGACCCCTACCTGAATTATTATGTGGTCAATAATCTCCGGGAAGGCTTACAAGCCGTGCATTTGCTGGACGAGCACAAAAAAGGGAAAGCCAATTTTTTTCTGCTTGATAAGTTTACCGACAGTGAAACCTCAGCATACCATCAACCGGAGGGTACCATTGCGGCGACCAGCGTCATCGAAGTAGATGCACAATACCGGCCATTGGCCGAGCATTTGCTGGGCAATGTATTCATTGCGGAGCATGGGGAGAGTTTTGACTGGTTCAATGCCGCACAGCAAAACGGCTCCGTGGTCCTGGAAAGAAATGGAAAGTATGTAAAAGGAAAATATTCCCTGACCGGAGGAAGCGTGGGATTGTTTGAAGGGAAAAAGATCGGGCGGGCAAAAAACCTCGAAAAGTTGCAGGAAGAAATCACTTTGCAGGAATCCATTGTTGGTGGCCTAAGGAGTGAAATACAATCCCGGCACAACGAAGTCATCAGCTACAACGAACAGCTTAAAGAGCAGGCGATCCGACAGACCCAGGAGGACATCAACGTTCTTACCAACCAGTCGTTCTCGCTGCAAAATAAACTGGAGAACGTGCACGGCCTGCAGGAAAGTTCATGGAGCCGTTTACAGGAGTGGCAGGCTTCCCTGGAAGAGACTTTTTCGGCCATTGAAGGCACGCGCGCCGAATGGCAACAACTGCTCGGACAGGTAAATGAACTGAGAGAAAAAATGCAGGTTGGTGAAGAAGCATTCAGGGAAGCTGAAAAAATGTATGACGAATCGCTTGCGGGGTATAACGAATTCAATCTGCAGGTGACGCGGCAGCACAGCCGAATCCAGGGACTGAAGCAGGAGCTTGAATTCAAAAACAACCAGTATAATGACCTGCAGGGACAGGTGGAATCCAACGCTTCGCAATTGAAACAAACCCTTGAAAGCATCGAGGAGAGTGCGGCTTTGGTGAACAGCGCAGAAACGGCACTGGTGGAGCTGCTGCAGCGAAAAGAAACAGAGGAAAGAAAACTCAATGAAGCCGACCAGGCTTATTATAAT
>DATHGW010000587.1:0-5689 GCA_035317445.1 Puia sp. | reverse complement strand
GCCGCCTTCCAGGATAATGGAAGGGATCTTGGTCTTATCTTTTGTTTCAATAACTACTTTTTCGCGGTGACCTGTTTGTTCATCGGCTTCTTCACGGTAAGTGATCCCTTCAATCACATTATCAAATTTCAACTTACCCGTAATTTCTGCGATCACAACATTGTTGAACGGATCCCAGGTACAAATGATATCACCTTTGGTTACTTTTTGACCATCCTTCAATGCCAGCGTTGCCCCATAAGGAACGTTATTGGTGATCAGGAGGCGGTCATTTTTGACGTCCATGATACGAACCTCGCCGGTACGGCCGATGACGATCTGTACCTTATTGCCTTCATTATTCTCAGTGGTAACCGTTCTCAGCCCGTCGAACTGAATGGTACCGTCAAACTTGGCAGTCAGGGAAGATTCAACGGATGCTGAACCAGCCACACCACCCACGTGGAAGGTACGCAGGGTTAACTGCGTTCCCGGCTCACCGATAGATTGTGCTGCAATGATCCCTACCGCGTCTCCTCTCTGTGCCGTATAACCGCTTGCCAGGTTCTTTCCATAACATCTGACACATACGCCTCTTTTGCTTTCGCAGGTCAGTACCGAGCGGATTTCAATGGCTTCAATTCCTGCTTCTTCAATGCGCTTGGCAACTTCTTCTGTGATCTGCTCACCCGCATTCGCGATGATCTGGTCATTGATCGGATCATACACGTCGTGCAGTGACGTACGGCCAAGTATCCTGTCGTATAATGGTTCAACGATATCTTCGTTGTCTTTCAACGCGGAAGTGGCAATACCCCTCAGTGTGCCGCAGTCCTCTTCGGTGATCACCACATCCTGTGCGACGTCTACCAGACGGCGCGTGAGGTAACCTGCATCGGCCGTTTTCAAAGCCGTATCGGCCAAACCTTTACGGGCACCGTGTGTGGAGATGAAATAATCCAGCACGTTCAGGCCGCCCTTGAAGTTCGACAGGATCGGATTCTCGATGATCTCGCTTCCGGTCGATCCTGATTTTCTTGGTTTCGCCATCAATCCCCTGATGCCTGCAAGCTGTTTGATCTGTTGTTTGGAACCACGCGCACCCGAATCCAACATCATGTACACAGAATTAAAGCCCTGTTTGTCGGAACTCAATTCCCGGATGAGCGTCTCGGTTATGCGGGTATCCACGCGGGACCAGATATCGACGATCTGGTTGTATCGTTCATTGTTGGTGATCAGACCCACATTGTAATTTTCCCAGACTTCGTCAACTTCAACCTTTGCACCATTCAGCAACTCTTCTTTTGTATCGGGGATGATCAGGTCATTGATGTTGAAGGACAATCCTCCGCGGAACGCCATCCTGAAACCAAGCTGCTTGATATCATCCAGGAATTTCGCCGTCTTTGGAACGTTGGTCCATTTAATGATGTCCCCAATGATTTCCCTGAGTGATTTCTTGGTCAGCAGGGCGTTCACATAACCGACTTCTGCAGGAACAAACTGGTTGAACAATACGCGTCCAACAGTTGTTTCGATCAGCTTGTTTTGCAGCGTGCCTGCAGCATCCATTCTCACGTTGGCCTTCACTTTGATATAAGCATGAAGGTCAATTTTGTTTTCATTATATGCGATGATGACTTCTTCGGCACTATAGAAAGCCTTGCCTTCACCCTTGACTTTTTCTTTGTCTGTAGTCTTTTTTCCTTTGGTGATATAATACAATCCCAATACCATGTCCTGTGAAGGCAGGGTGATCGGCGTACCATTTTGCGGATTCAGGATGTTGTGGCTGGACAACATCAGCAATTGTGCTTCCAGGATGGCGGCGCTGCTCAGCGGAACATGCACTGCCATCTGGTCACCGTCAAAATCGGCGTTGAACGCCGTACAGACCAAAGGATGCAACTGGATGGCCTTGCCCTCAATCAATTTTGGCTGAAAGGCCTGGATAGACAACCGGTGCAAGGTCGGGGCGCGGTTAAGCATAACCGGGTGACCCTTGAGTATATTTTCCAGGATATCCCACACGATGGCCTCTTTACGATCCACCAGTTTGCGTGCGGACTTCACTGTTTTAACAATTCCTCTCTCAATTAATTTGCGGATAATAAATGGCTTGAACAATTCTGCAGCCATGTCTTTGGGCAAACCGCATTCGTGTAATTTTAATTCAGGACCGACAACGATAACAGAACGGCCGGAATAATCCACACGTTTCCCCAGGAGGTTCTGACGGAAACGGCCCTGTTTTCCTTTGAGCACATCGCTCAGTGACTTCAATGCCCGTCCGCCCTCAGCCTTCACTGCATTCGATTTGCGGCTATTGTCGAACAAAGAGTCAATGGCTTCCTGCAACATTCTTTTTTCGTTACGCAGGATCACTTCGGGTGCCTTGATCTCCAACAGGCGTTTCAACCTGTTGTTGCGGATGATCACGCGACGATACAGGTCATTCAGATCAGACGATGCGAAACGTCCGCCATCCAAAGGAACCAGTGGGCGTAATTCAGGTGGAATAACAGGAATGTATTGCATGACCATCCATTCCGGACGGTTGGTAATTCTGCTGTTGGCTTCCCTGAAAGCTTCCACCACGCTCAGGCGTTTCAAAGCGTCGGCCTTGCGTTGCTGTGAGGTTTCATTGGCGGCAGCGTTACGGAGGTCAAAGGACAATTGGTCCAGATCAATCCGCTGCAACAGGTCATGCACGGCTTCCGCGCCCATCTTCGCGATGAATTTATTGGGATCATCATCAGGCAGGTATTGGTTATCTTTCGGCAGGGTATCCAGGATCTCCAGGTATTCTTCTTCGGTCAGCAGGTCGCCATAGTTCTGGCCCTTATCACCGCGAATACCGGTTTGTATAACCACATATCTTTCATAATAAACGATGGTCTCCAGTTTTTTTGAGCTCATACCAAGCAGGTATCCTGTCTTGTTGGGCAGACTCTTAAAATACCAAATGTGCACGACCGGAACAACCAGTTTGATATGACCCATGCGTTCGCGACGAACTTTCTTTTCAGTAACTTCCACACCGCAACGATCGCATACGATGCCTTTATAACGGATACGCTTATACTTTCCACAGGCACACTCATAATCTTTCACCGGACCAAAAATGCGTTCGCAGAACAATCCGTCTCTTTCAGGTTTGTACGTACGATAGTTGATGGTTTCTGGCTTGAGCACTTCTCCGTAAGATCTTTCAAGAATGGAATCGGGAGAAGCTAATCCGATGGTAATTTTTGAGAAACTGGCCCGGGGACGATTTTCTTTTTTAATAGCCATATTAGAGTATGATGTTTTTAATCTTAATAAGAGCAAAACAGTAGAACAACGCCTGGCGGATCCGCCTGCGCTACTCTACTGAGCATCAATAAATTATAACGAAAAATAGTTTTGAAAATGCCAACCTACCTAAATTAAGGAGGGCAAAGGTAGTGATTTAATAGGAAAAAACCATAAATAGTCGGGGGGCGGGGCAAAAGATTAGAGGGGTCATTTTTTGACGGCAGCATTCAAATGACCGGTTTCATATACCTCTGATATACCTCTGATATAGGCCTCATATATGTCTTAGAAAAATCCAGACTCAGGACTCCCAACTCCCGACTCCTAACCCCCTACCCACTCTCCCTCAAAATGAACTTCTCCCGGATGATATCCTGAACCGGGACGCCGCGGATCTTGCTTTCGAGCCAGGAAATAATGTCCAGATAGGCGAAAACCCTGGTTTCAAAGCGGCTTTTTTCGTAGGTTTTCAGCCTTGCCAGCAATTTTTCGAACTCAGGCTCTAATTGCCTGGCGGAAAGTTTAAAGGTCTTCCTCAGAAAGTTAAATATCTCCTCTTCGACCAGGCTGAGGTTGCCCATCTTGGCCATAAAACGATATACCGATTTGATCAGGTATTCCATCAATTGGTAGTTACCGAGTTCATAATGGGCGATCAAATGCAGGAGACGGGAATAACATTGCAGGTCAGTCCGGAGATCCACTTTCCAGTTGATGATCTTACTTAGGTACTTAATAGTGTTATCGTAATCGCCGCTACCGAAATACAGCGAAGCGAATTTGTAATAGAAAACCAATACCCTGTGCCGGTCGAGATACAGTACATATTCCTGCAATTTTTCTTCGATATGGGCAACAAGCGGTAACCCTTCTGTAAATGTCCCTTCGATAAAATGTTTGTTGATCTTGGAAATATGCAGGTATACGAAGGTCTGGATCCGGCTATTGTCATTATTGCGTACGGCTTCCGACCGGGAAAATTTTTCAAACTGGTCCAGTGTCTGTATAAATTTTGAATAATTCAGCAGGTCAAAATGCGCTCCAAGCAAATTGTGCATACCCTTGATATAATGAGCCGTCTCTACTCCGATCATGAATTTTTCCTTGTTGAACAGGTCTACCCATTTTTGCGTATACCGGTAATACAAAAGGAAGTCCTGACCGATGAATGCATACCAGCTGAAGCTTTGATAGAGGTATAATTTTTCATAAAAACCTGTACCATAGCTGAGGTCCGCCGGAAGATGTTCATCAAAGAATTTCCTGATCGCTTTCTCATCATGTTCATTGCGCGCATGCCCGTTCCTGATATACCAGCTGTAAAGCTGGAGGGAAAGGTTCGACAGCCTTCCGGTTAGCAATAGCCGTTGATTGACGGTGTTGACTTCTGCCGCCAGTTGCTCGGCCCGGTCCTGCATGCTCCTGGTAATATGCAGTCCTTCGATCTTCTGTTCAAAAAAAAGGGCCTGCAATAAGAAGGTCACCTGGTTATAGGAATTCGCATTCTCCTTAATGCGTTCCAGCATCCTCAGGCTTTGGTGGTACAGGCCTTTGTTGTACAAAATCCTGGCATGATCGAGCTGTTCATGCAACTGGATGTCGATATTGATTTCGTTCTTGATCAGCCTTAAACTCGATAGGATCTGTTTATACAGGAGAGCCTTGGTGTTGGACAATTGCTGTTTTTTGATGTTTTTATTCCGTTTTAGCAGCTGCTGCTCGTCATATTCGTCCATTTTGTCCAAAGCATCGAATAACTGCGTGATTTTCAAGTCTTCACTAGCAGAATTCCGCTTAACATAGAGCTTAAAATTGCGTTTCTCCGACTTTTTCAGAGATTTAATCAATTGAAACAGCGTATCAGAAGAACGGTTGGGCATTGTAATTTGAAATTGTTAAAACGCTTTGCCAGTATAGGTTTCAAGCTCTTTTCCGGGCTTTCAAAACCGTAAACTGATGCTTATTTTGATTTCCCCGGTCAGCTAAACAAAGATAACTTCGAGAGGGTGGGTTGGTTCTGTTGTTCAGGATAAGGCCTGTAAAAATAAAAAGACTGCCTCTTTTAATCAATTCTTTAATAAATATCACTATGGCAGACCAGAAAATATTCATTTTTGATACTACACTGCGCGATGGTGAGCAGGTTCCGGGGTGCAAGCTCATTACCAAAGAAAAAGTCGAACTGGCCCTACAGCTGGAAGACCTGGGAGTAGATATCATTGAAGCCGGCTTTCCCATTTCCAGTCCGGGAGATTTCCATTCCGTGGAAGAAATTTCAAAAATTATTAAAGAGGCCACGGTTTGCGGGTTAAGCCGTGCCGTACAGAAAGACATTGAAACCGCTGCCGCGGCCTTGAAATTCGCCAAACGGCCACGCATCCATACCGGCATTGGCACTTCCGACCTGCAT
>DATHGW010000586.1:0-10032 GCA_035317445.1 Puia sp. | reverse complement strand
CCACTGCCCGAGCATGCCGTTGAAAACATGATCATCCAGTTGACGGTGCTTATAATGACCGGCCAAAGATTTCTGGCGGAAAGCTTCATACAAGGTAACAGCGCAGGCGACAGAAATGTTGAGCGACCGGATCATCCCAACCTGGGGAATGATGAAATTTCCATCTGCCAGCTTCCTGATCTCCTGGCTCACTCCTGCGTGCTCGTTTCCAAATACCAGCGCGATGGGTTCGGTAAAGTTCAGTTCGTAAAGTGGTATGGCCGCCGTTTCGAGGTGGGTTGTAAATACCCTCGCGTATTTTTGTCTTAACGCCCGGAAACATTTCTCCGCGTCGGTAAATTGATGAACGTCCAACCATTTGTGTGCGCTGCTGCTGCTTTTGGGACCCCATTTTTTATGGGCCGGAAGCCGGGTATTCAATACATAAAGCTCCAGCATGCCTATAGCATCACAAGTGCGCATGACGGCGGAAATATTGTGCGGATCAAACACGTTTTCCAGCAGCACAGTAATATTGCCCTGTCGCTTGTTCAATACTGTTTCCAGCCTGTGTTTTCTTTCGGGGGTCATATGGAAGCGAAAATAGAGAATAGTGAATAGAAAGTAGAAAATAGGAAAGACAACGCACCCCTTCAAGTCTCCGGGTGGTTTGAACACCTATTAAGCGACCTTGCATATTTCTTCCTATTTTCTTCTTTCTATTCTCTATTCTCTGTTCACTACCTAATCAACACCGACGTCCCCTTCTGCGAAACCTTTTTGCCGGTTTCGGAATCGGTGTATTGAAGTGTCCATACATAAGTGCCGGTTCCCTGGGGCTTGCCTCCCAGTTTGCCATCCCATCGTCGTGACCAGTCTCGCGTTTCAAAAACCAGCTGTCCATAACGGTTATAGACCCTGAACAAAAGGTCGGTTGCCTTAAACGCGTTTAAGGGATACAGGTAGTCATTCAACCCGTCACCATTTGGCGTAAATGCACCGGGGACGGCAATATAGCAGGAGTGCAATTTCCTGATTTGTCTGGTTACCGTATCCCGGCAGCCGATATCGTCCAGGACAATAAGGTTAACCTGGAAGAACTGATCTGCGAGTGGATTGTTAGGATAAGCATGAGCGAGTGGTGTTCGATTGAAATCGGTACTCCCATCGCCGAAATCCCATTTCCAATCCACGATGCGCCCGATGCTGTTGTTGATGAACGATGCCTTGTCTGCCGGGCAAAGCAAGTCAGGCGCTTCAAAGTTGGCAACAAGGGTATTGTTCAGCGAAACCACGGTGCTGGCCGTATCGCTGCATACGCCGTTGGATACAATGCATTGAACCTGTTTGTCGCCAAATACAGAATAAATCAGCAGGGGACTGCGCAGGTTGCTGCTGGCGGCGCTGTCGAAATTCCATTGCCATTGATTGATGCTGGCTCCGCCATTATTGGCGACGGTTATGGTATCGTAGGTACAACCCCACAAAACCTGGTAACTGAACTGCGCGGAAACGGTGTCGGCAGTGGCAAAGTCTTTTGTTGACCCAGCGGGAGTTTCCTGTCCGCATTCATCGATGATGGGATTGAGATCGGTCCCGGTGACCAGCGACAGCTGGTAATTTCCCTGCAAATAAATCGGGGCGGAAAGTCTGATATCAATCGTGCTGCTTAACCCATTGCTGCAATTGCCCGTGGCTCCGAGAATGGTGACCGGCGTCGGTCCGGTGATCCTGAAATCACTTCCATCGGCAGCAATCGAAGAACAGCGGATTCTTTTTTGGAATACAAGCCGGATGATATCTGGTGAGCAGCCGACGGGACTGATGCTATCCAGTGGCGTCGGCAGAAGCGGCGCAACGGCAAAAGCAAGCTGGTCAGCTTCTGGCAGGGGCGTTCCACAATTATCCAGCAGGGTATTTCCATCAATTCCCTTTTGTGCGACAAGCGTATAGTTTCCCGGCGACAATGCCTTATCGAAGGTTAACAATACCGAATCCATATCGAACCCATTGTTGCAATTGAAACCCGTTGCGCTGACCAGGGCCGCTGCAGGACCAGAACCAGTAATAAAATCGCTGCCTCCCGATGCCAGACTGCTGCATTTTAATTTTTTATTGAATGTAACGGTTAGCTGCGTGGCGTCGCAGGACACGCTGACTGACTTCATGTGGGGTTGAACCGTATCCGTAATGCTCGCCGTTCCGCCTCCAAACGATAAGGCATAACCGCTTTGCGCATCGCCCGTGAAATGGCTGATCACTAAAAGATAATTGTGGCCTTTAATGAGTGTTGGCCATTTGCTGAAAGTCGGTACAGCATCCCGCGGATCGGAAGCGCATTGCACACTTCCTGTACCGCCTGCAGAAGAACCGGTAAGTCCATAGCTGCCCGACCAGTTACCCACTACGAATAAAGAAGGATTGGTAAATACTTCACTGGGATCGCGGCCGGTAATATCAAAAAGCTGCCAGTCGTAGTCATCGCCCAGATCATTTGGCTTAATTAAAAATCCCAGCGTACCCGCCGTGTAACAGGTGAATTTATACCAGTATGGATTTTTATCCTGGTATAACACGTTCATATTATCGTTGCAACCGGGAACGGGTATAGTATTGACCCCGCAAACAGGCACATTGGCCTGGATGAATTTGTCCGTTCCGCAGACAGGAAATGCGGAGGACGGCGTTTGACCCAGCCCGGTACATGGCGGCGGTATCTGGGCGCAAAGTGGGCCGGACAATATAAAACCAACAAAAGCCAGGAAGGTAAATTTCACAATCATTTGTAAGACCGGTTAATGGCTGGCGGCGTTGCACCAACCCCTTTAGCATACGGTTATTCTGCTAAAAAGGAAACGTTGGCAGACATCCTTTATTTCTGTAAAGATGACCTGGAATGCCCCTTAAATCAATATTCTTTCAACCCAGGCCTGCAAGAAAATGCTTATTCAGAAATTAACCAATAATCCGCAGGTTTTCTGCCGGTTTTGGGTCTTTTACCCTATTTTTGCCGTCCTGAAAAAAGTCAATAAGAACTAGCTTATGGATAAATTGATCTATCTCGTTCCCCTCATGGGAGTCATCGGATTGTGCTACACACTGGTCAAGTTCAAATGGGTATCAAGACAGGAAGCAGGCACAGACCGCATGAAGGAGATCGCCAACTATATTGCGGAAGGCGCGATGGCATTTTTGAAAGCGGAATGGAAGATCCTCGGCTATTTCGTGGTGATCGTCGCCCTGCTATTGGGTGTTATGGCGAGTGCGAACAGGAATTCACACTGGTCTATTGCAGTCGCTTTTATTATCGGCGCGGTGCTCAGTGCAACCGCCGGTTATATTGGTATGCGCGTGGCGACCAAGGCCAATGTGCGTACCGCAAATGCGGCCAGGACCAGCCTAAGCAAGGCCCTGACGGTTTCCTTTACCGGCGGTTCGGTTATGGGACTGGGTGTAGCCGGCCTGGCCGTATTGGGATTGAGCGGTTTGTTCATCATATTAAAAAGCATTTTTGCCCCGCACGCGCCGGTCAATTCTGACGAGATGCTTAAAACCATTGAAGTGCTGACAGGTTTTTCGCTCGGTGCAGAATCGATCGCCTTGTTTGCAAGAGTGGGCGGCGGAATATATACCAAGGCCGCAGATGTAGGTGCAGACCTGGTAGGAAAAGTAGAAGCAGGCATTCCGGAAGATGATCCGAGAAACCCGGCTACCATTGCAGATAATGTCGGCGATAATGTTGGTGATGTTGCCGGGATGGGGGCCGATTTGTTTGGATCTTATGTAGCCACCGTGTTGGCGACCATGGTACTCGGACAAGAGACCAGGTCCACAGACCAATTTGGCGGTATGGCGCCCATTTTGCTGCCGATGATGATCGCCGGAACCGGCATCCTGTTTTCTATTGTAGGAACCTGGTTTGTAAAGGTCAGCGATGCTGCAGGCATCAACACCAATAATGTACAAAGAGCTTTGAATATGGGCAACTGGGGTTCCATTGTGTTGGCGGGCCTGGCATCGATCGGTCTCGTAAATTATATTCTGCCCGACAGCATGATCCTGCGCGGAATCGAGTTCAGCAAATGGGGCGTGCTGGGTGCAATTGCTGTTGGATTGGCGGTAGGAACCCTGATGAGCATGATCACCGAATATTACACGGCCATGGGTAAACGCCCGGTGATGAGCATCATCAGGCAGTCATCAACCGGGCATGCGACCAATGTGATCGGAGGATTAGCGGTCGGAATGGAATCAACCTTCCTTCCCACGCTGGTGTTGGCTGCCGGCATCTGGGGCTCTTATGAATGCGCAGGACTGTACGGCGTGGCCATTGCTGCAACGGGCATGATGGCGACGACCGCGATGCAGTTGGCCATTGATGCGTTCGGGCCGATTGCGGATAATGCAGGCGGCATTGCAGAAATGAGCGAACTGCCCAAAGAAGTGCGTGAAAAAACCGACGTGCTTGATGCAGTGGGTAATACTACCGCCGCTACAGGAAAAGGTTTTGCCATCGCTTCTGCGGCCTTAACCTCCCTGGCCTTGTTTGCAGCATTTGTCGGCGTAGCGGGGATCCATGGCATCGACATCTATAAAGCAAAAGTATTGGCCAGCTTATTTGTTGGCGGAATGATCCCTTTTATTTTTTCATCTCTTGCTATAAGAGCGGTGGGACACGCTGCGATGGCGATGGTGGAAGAAGTAAGACGACAGTTCAGGACGATCCCGGGAATCATGGAACGAACCGGAAAGCCGGAATATGCTAAATGCGTGGCGATTTCCACGCAGGCATCCATCAGGAAAATGATGTTGCCAGGAGCCATTGCGATTTTGTCCCCGCTTATTATGGGATTCCTGCTTGGCCCCGAAGCCCTGGGCGGATTCCTAGCAGGAGCCACGGTTTCCGGAGTACTCATGGGCATGTTCCAGAACAATGCCGGCGGCGCCTGGGACAATGCAAAAAAATCTTTTGAAAAAGGCGTCGAGATCAATGGCCAGATGTATTATAAGAAATCTGAACCACACAAGGCATCTGTTACAGGAGATACGGTGGGTGATCCTTTTAAAGATACTTCAGGTCCATCCATGAACATCCTGATCAAACTGATGTCCATCGTTTCGCTGGTCATCGCTCCTACCCTCGCGCAGATCCATCATACCAAATCCGAAGGATCAGCGGCGGCCGAAAAAAAGGTACAGGTAAAATTCACGGCGCATATTGGCAATGGTGACGATGCCAGGAACCTGGACATTTCCATCTCCGGAGATAAAACAGAAGAATTCGGGATCGACGAATTGATAGCAGCCCTAAAAAGAGATCATATAACCCGGGATGACCATTTTTCCATTGAGATCAAGGATGGTGAGTTATACATCAACGGAGAAAAGCAATCGAAGGAGATCACGGAGAAATATCATCCCTATCTTGAAAACAAAAAAAATGTTAACATCCAGATAGATGTGAAATAATGGGATCAATAAATTATCTTCGCAAAAGAATACTAATCATACCAAATACCAGAAGTCCCGCTGTGTCCACAGGGGGGCTTTTTATTTTCGCTCTATTGATTGTTTTCTTAACAAATGATTACCACGCCATGATACCCATCCAAAGGGGAACAAAAGTAGTTTTGATTGATAGAAAAGATATTTAAGAGAAAATGATGAGAAGATATTTTACCCCGATACTTGCTGCGACAATGATATTGTTCATTTCCTGCTCAAAAGATACAAGCAATCAAAATCATTCATTGAATGGAACCTGGAATTTGAAATCCAGTAGTGTACAATTACGAAGCGCAGTAATAGATTTCTACAATGGAGACAATTTAACTACGGACACCGTTTTTAATTACACAACTCAAAATAATAACGGAAATATCACCATAACAGATGATTCCATATACACTACGGGTTTATCGTACACGGTGTCCGACACAATTCACATTCATCACTATACCAATTCGGTTGATACCTATCCCCAGGAGTCGCCTGTAAGTTTTACTGTCATTTACCCGCAATTGAACATGCAGTTTAAAATGATAGGAACTGATTCCATATACTTTCCGCAAGGTGCTACCCTCTCTTTACCGGATAATCTTGGAATTCCCCAACCTGTCGTCTTTAATGGAGCAAAAATTGTCCTGAGCGGGAATACCTTAACCATGACATCGGTTCTAAGTGAGGCTTTTGTTTACCCCTATGACACCGGGATACCAGATACACCGATGTATCATTTGGACGCTGTGGTTAAAACCATTTTTCAAAAATGAGATGGGATGAACTCAATCTTTTCCAAAGCAATGCCAGGTCATACGCAAAAAAAATATTTTATCCTGATTTATTGTTTTCCTTTTCTTTCCCGTTCTCGCTCATCAATTCCTGTTTTCCTTTTTGCAAATCGGCTTTCATTTCTTCCGTGAGGGTTGGATAATTCAGATTGAGTCTTTCCATGGTTCTGAAAAGAATAGCGGCGACGGCAAGTCTGGCAAACCATTTGTCATCGGCCGGGATCACATACCATGGCGCGTAATCCATTGATGTGTTACTGAGCAGGTCATCGTAAGCATTCCGGTATTCTTTCCACAGAGCTCTTTCTTTTACATCGCCCATAGAAAATTTCCAGTTCTTGCTGGGGTTCTCGATCCTTTCAAGGAACCTTTTCTTCTGTTCCTTTTTGGAAACATGCAGCATGAACTTGATAATGACCGTGCCATTGTCAGACAAGGTCTTCTCAAAATGATTGATCTGTTTATACCGTTTTTCCCAGAATGCTGGCGTGACATCCGTTGTGCTCTTTATTCCGGGAATGTTTTCCTTCAAAATATATTCGGGGTGGACCCTGGTCACCAGGACGTTTTCATAATGCGACCGGTTAAAGATACCGATCTCACCTTTAGCAGGCAGCGCCAGGTAATGTCTCCAGAGAAAATCATGCGACAGTTCCAATGCCGTCGGAACCTTAAAGCTGGTTACTTTAACCCCTTGTGGATTTACTCCATTCATAACGTGCTTGACCACCCCATCTTTGCCCGCGGCGTCCATCGCCTGGATCACCGTGAGTAGGCTAAAGCGTTTGTCAGCATAGAATTTGTCCTGCAGTTCTGACAGCCTTTTGATCCCCAGTTGCAGAAGCGTTTCACCGTCCTGTTTGCTCAGGTTCTTGTGATCGTAATCCGTATCATAATCCTTTAAGGAAACGGTCTTGCCTTCTTTGACAATAAAATCGTCCAGGTATTCCAGAATGGTAGAAAGTTCAGCCATAAAACAAAAATGAAATGTCGAAGGGTGAAAATACTAATTTTCCACATGTCCACATTTTTGGATTTTCACATTTGTTTTACGAATATTATCGTATATTAGTACAAAATAAACCAATATGTCGACGACGAAGTATATCAAACCCACGGAGAGTGAACTGGAAATACTTCAGGTGCTTTGGGCACGGGAGACGGCCAGCGTACGGGAAGTTCATGAAGAACTGGCCAAGAGCAAAGACGTAGGATATACCACTACCCTGAAACTCATGCAGATCATGAACGAAAAAGGCCTGGTAAAAAGAGACGATTCTTTCAAGACGCATATTTACCAGCCGAATGTGAGTAAGGAAAAGACGCAGAAGCATCTGCTGGGCAAAATGATCAACACGTTGTTTGGCGGTTCGCATACCGAACTGATCATACAGGCCCTGGGCAATCACAAGGCTTCGCCAAGCGAACTGGAAGAGATCCAGCAATTATTGGATAACCTCAAAAAACAATAGGCATGTACTTTTTTTCCCATTCCGTATGGCTGGCGGCTCTGGGCTCTTCACTGGTCAATAGCTTCTGGCAGATGGCCCTGATGTGGCTGCTCTATACGGTTATAACGGGAAACAACAGCCGCTTTTCGGCCCGGCGAAGGCATGCACTGGCACTGGGTTTCATGGCACTGGGCACGGCCTGGTTCGTTATCTGCCTGGTTATCGCCGTAAGCTGGCAGGATAGTCTGAACAGCGGATTGCCCGCCATTTTATTTAATGCAGACAGCTTGCTGCTTCACGGGTTCTATACAGGAAGACAATGGATCAACGTGAGCCTTCCCTGGCTTTCCTTCGCTTACCTGTTCACGTTACTTTTTCTTGCCATACGCTATATCAGGTTTTATACGCAGCTCCGCCGGATCAGGTCATCGGGCCTGTCGAAGATGACGCCGGAGATGAGGCTGTTTACTAATACCGTTTCGGGCCAGATGGGCATCGGCAAGAAAGTGTCCATCTGGCTTTCTTCGGTGGTGGATGGCCCGGTAACCATTGGGTTTTTCAAACCCATCATCCTGGTCCCGATTGCCACCATCAACCACCTGACCACCGAGCAGGTCGAAGCCATCCTGCTCCATGAACTGGCCCATATCAAACGAAACGATTACCTGGTCAACCTCCTGGTAACCTGGACCGGCATGATCTTTTTTTTCAACCCGTTTTGCAAGCTTTTCATTCAGCAGATTAAAAAAGAAAGGGAGCATTGCTGCGACGACCTGGTGGTACAATTTCAATACAACCCGCACAACTATGCTTCTGCATTGCTTTCATTGGAAAGGTCAAGACATGGTCAGGCCGTTCTAGCGATGGCAGCAGCAGGGAAAAGCCAGCAATTATTGCTGGAACGGGTAAGAAGGCTGACGGGGCATAGTCATCCAAGATCGAAACAGTATGTACTGGCTGTGGTTCCTCTCTTCCTGCTGAGTTTGCTGTTTGCTGTTCTGATGCTCCTGGAGCAGCAGTCTATATCATCCAGATGGATTGCCGCCATTGCTCCGGCAGCTCCAATGCTGTTTTCCGAGACGTACCCGAAAACCTATTCGTCCTCACCGGTCATGGCCAGTGAAAAGAGCAGAAAGCCAACGAAAAGAAAGGCAAGAACTTCCACTAACCTGGCTGCGGTTGCCGATGATGGGGGCGCGGGCATTGAGTGGGTAAGCAGCCAGCAGGGAGAATCCAGCCAGGATGATCCGGCGGACCTGGTTGTGACGGCAGCTGGTCAGTCAGAAGAACGAGAATTTTCCATTGCCAGCAGCCCCGATCCTGCCCTTCCCGCAACGGTCGTCGAAAATAATTTTCCCTATGTGCCGAGCGCTAGTTTTTCTTTTCAGATTCAGGAAGACAGTGCAAGAGTTACGCATATTCACGACTCTGACAGCAGGCAGGCCAGACGCTCCATAATCAAAGCCCTGCGTGCGCTGAAAGAAGAAGACTGGGAAGCGATCAACGAGAGGATAACCGATCCGGTCAGCGATGCAGATGAGGAAAGAATGAAGGAAAACATCGAATTGCAAATCCAGTCGCTGAAAACTGTTCACCTCAGCAACCCGAAACAGGCGCTGCAGCTAAAGACCAAAATCCGCGCAGGGCAGTTAAAGCTCAAACAGGTAACCATCGAAAGACAACTCGAATCCATCCGGAAACAGAACGAACAGGTCAGGAAAGCCGCGAAAGTGGTTTATATCTGATAAGTTATTGGCGAAACCCGTTTGAAATTTGATTTTTTGCCTCAAGGGCGATGGGAGCAACATCAATTAACTCAAGGGATTTAACCATATCCTGAACTGCAGCCTTATACTTTAGGAAATGGGCCGTTTTGATATGCGATTGGTATGCATCCATATCGGCATATATTTCAAAGACGTTTACGCGTGTGGGATGGTCTTTTTCATAAACAGCATATAACATAAGAACTCCCGGTTCAACTTTCACAGCGGTTTCCGCATGTTCTTTAAGTGCAAGTTTGTAACTGTCCAGTCGGGCAGAATCAATAACAAGTTTCGCTATGCGGATGTAATGAGAGTTGCTTTGTGCAGAAGCGTTTTTGCAAAAACCAAATGTCATAATAAGTATTGCAATAATCAGGTTTGATAAGCACAGTTTTTTTATTCTCATGTGTTTGATTTTTATTTCAACAATTCCCCGGCTCGTTTGCCTTCACAAAATAGCAAATCGAGGATGGAAAGATTAGGAAGAAAACCCAGCTTTTCTTCAAAAACCTGGTGATATTTAACCGGCGGAAAACCCTTGTAATT
>DATHGW010000585.1:0-2993 GCA_035317445.1 Puia sp. | reverse complement strand
CTCCATCTCCGGCAAATCTTCCAGCTCCAGCAGGATCTCGTGCTGCCGGGATTCATTCCAGGTGGTTTCCCGGTTGAAAGCCTGGCTACTCACATCCGCGGGTAAAAAGCTGATCTGATCCAGCCCAATGGTCTGGGCTGTACTGACGATGAATGGCCATCGCCGGAAATTGAGCCGGTGAATGACCGTTCTTGCCGTAATCGGGAAAACCGGATCAATGGATTTTATTGCAGAAATCCCCTCTTCCAGTTTGCTGAATGCGCCGGGCACATTCCGGATGGCATCATGCGTTTTTTTGTCACCGTCGAGGGAAACGATCACGTGGTTCACCCAGCGCACGATGCTGGCAGCATTTTTTTTCAGGGTCATACCCGTCGAAAGTAAAGTGACGCTGATTTCTTCATTTTTCAGCAGCTCGCAAAACCGAAAGAAATTGGGGTTCAGCAGGGCTTCACCGCCCGACATCAACACCTGCTTTGTATTGAATTTCCTCAATGTATTCACGAGTCCTGAGATATCTTCCATGTTGAGCTGCCGCAGTTGCTGGTTGCCCTTCCAGATATCGCACATTACGCATTTACAATTGCAGGCGCTGTGCGGCATAAGAATGACGATGGGCAGCGCAGAAATACGGTCTGTCTGCAAGGTCCGGTAGCGCTGGAAGGTATGGTACAAAGGCTGCGTGAACATTTTTTTTTGACTATTCATTTTTTACGCATACCCACGGGAATGGGTTCTTTCCAAAAAACCTGTTCCTGAAAGAGAGCGGGTTACTCAATATTTTATAATGAAAAGGTTTCAGTTCGTCGAAACAATGATGGTGGTAATGTGCCGCCATCTCGGGAAAACCCAGGGCCTTATAGTAGGCCAGGGTTCTTTTCCCCGCGGCGCCGATCCGCGAAGGCTCGTAAAAAGGAGAATCCAGGATATGTATTTCGCCGCCCGGGTATAGTTGAGGAAGGGCACAATCCATGATCTCATGTAATGCGGGGAAATATTGCATTGAAGCAGCCAACACAATCACATCGAATTTCAGGTCCTGCAACATGCCCGAACGGATATCGCCATAAATAAATTTCAGTTTAGATTTTTTTGAAAATACACGTGCGGCCTGCTGCAATTCCAGCCAGTTGATATCCGATCCAATCACTTCGCTTCGGGGCATATCGGCCAATTGTGCGGACAGCCATCCATTTCCACAGCCAATTTCAAGAATATGCAGCCTGGATTTTTTGGCTGCCAGGTAATGGATCAACCGCTGACATGATTTTTTTCTAACCAGCCATTCACCGTAGTGTGGGTGATTCTTCCTGATCTCGGGCAAGGCCATGACCTCCTCATCTGTGTACAGCCGTCTTTCTTTTCTTCGAACATTCAGATAGTTTGTTTCAAATAAATTATCGGGCCGCGCCGCGGAAATATAAAAATTGGTTAGTATGGCAGTATCAGTGATATTCAATGGCGATGATTTTGATCAGAATCCCTGGATTTCCGGCTGGCGGTATTTCCACAGCCGGTGTAATAATTTAATTTCATAAGGGTAACGATAGAAATTGGTCTTATACCTGAGGCTGGAGATCCATTGAATGATCTTTCGCTTCCTGTCGTTCAGGCGTATATCCGATACCGTTGGATAATACCCGTTCAGCACCGTTTCGAAATTCCTGATCTTATCGATCATCTCAGGGGTGAGCCAGGGGGTGAGCGGGTTTTTTCTCAGGTCAAACCGCTCCCATTGTGGGCTGATCCAGTCTTCGAGCGTCGCGGGAAATTCAAAACCACTGTCCAGCACCTGCTTGTACAATTCAGAGCCCTCTGTAGGGACCGGGCTATACGTATACAATACGATTTCCGTCCGGGGATTTACCGCTTTGACCTTTTTGATAAACCCGATATCGAATTCGATCTGCTCCATGACCCGCTGTGGCGTCGGCGCCGGAGTTCCCAATACAAATGAGTATTCGGGGATGATGTCGAATGCTTTTAACCTTTCGGCAAAACGGGCGATCTGCTCACCGGTTTGGGTGCCTCCTTTATCCAGTTGGCGCAGCACCTCATCATTTCCACTTTCGGCCCCGAAAAAAATGATCTTGCATCCTGCCGCGCGGATCAGGGCCAGGGACTCATCCTTGAACTTATCCATGGTATCGATCCTGGCCATCCCCCACCAATTCATTTTCTCTGGTTTGATCAGGCGGGCAAATTCTGTCGTTCGTTTTTCCGAAACAAAAAAATTGTTGTCGTGGAATTCTATGGCGTCCGCTCCCCAGCGGTCCTTGATGTACTTGATATCGCGGTACACATGGGCGGCAGACTTGGCCTTCCACCTTGCCTCGTAGGTAGGTACTACGGCACAAAATGAGCAGGTAAACGGACATCCAATACTCGAATGGTAGGCCAGGGTCTTGTTGCCGAGAAAAGTTTTGCCAAGATATTTGGAAATTGGATAGAACTTGTTCAGTTGATCGTATGGCAAGGGCATTAAGCCATCCTGTTCGATCAGTTCTTCTTTGACTGTTTTGATGATGCGTTCGCCGGATTTATAGATCAGGTTCCTGATCATGTCAAACGGTGCATTATTTTCGAGGGCCTGCAATAATTTTGGAAATGCATGATCGCCGGGTCCGTTGATAACAAAATCTACATAGCCGGAATTCAGAACAACCTTAAACTGATTAGTCGGGAAATATCCACCCCAGATCATCGTGGTTGCCGGAAATGCCGCTTTTATTTTTTGTGCAATAGGTACCGCCTGTTTCAACTGCGGACCGGGCATCACCGTAAAACCGATGTATTTGAAATGGCCACTGAGCAGGTATTGCCTGATTTTCAGATAAGGATCAAGCTCTGCATTCCCGTCAACGATCACCCATTCGAACAGGCCCTCAACAGAAGCGGCAATATTGAGTATCGAATTCGGAATGCGATGTTTCGCATTCGCGCTCCGCGGATTGAACAACAGTACTTTGGACATCATCATTGTCTTAAGGGAC
>DATHGW010000584.1:0-2126 GCA_035317445.1 Puia sp. | reverse complement strand
ATGAATTCCAAGTCCGCCTGTAGGTAACCAGTCCCTTACGTCCCCGAAAACATTGGCAAGACCGCCTTTGATGCCGACTTCTAATTCGTTTCGTGGTTTAGCAGGAAAAGGGTAGGCATTGTTCAAAAACTCGTTGTGCTGTGGAATTCTCTTGGCTGGTATCAGCGAAGAGTCCCGCAGATCGTAACTGCTATTACCATCCTGAGCAAACAAATAGGAGGAAAGTAGCAATAACAGTCCCGATAACAACGTGTACTTTTTGCTTGCCATAACTGAAGTTTATGTGAATGAATGAATTACAGTCAGAGAGATTATTTAGCAAAAATATTAATTGGCTTTTAAATAACAAATTTTTTTGTACTGTTCGGCCCTAAATAAATGCTTGCAAAGAACAATCGCCCGTAAAGACAGTTAAAATTTTAAATTAGATGCATACCTGAAAATATTCTCAAAGTAGTAATTTGCTTGTTTTCCATGAAAACATCACAAGCAATATTACACGAAGAACTGATCATATTCGAAAAGAAGTTCAAGGATGCGGTAAAAAGCCAGGTTCCCCTCATCGACCGGATCATGCGGTTCATCGTCAACCGAAAAGGAAAACAACTCCGGCCGATGTTCGTGCTGCTCTCTGCCAAACTTTGCGGCCAAGTGAACGAGCCAAGCTACCGGGCTGCTTCACTTGTTGAATTACTGCACACTGCAACTCTCGTGCACGACGATGTAGTGGATGAATCGCTGGAACGCCGAGGATTTTTTTCCACATACGCTTTATGGAAAACAAAAATCTCCGTGCTGGTGGGAGATTATTTACTCGCCAAGGGTCTGTTCTTTGCGTTGGCCAACCAGGATTTCAGGGTATTGCAGTTGCTGTCGAATGCGGTGCAAAAGATCAGTGAAGGCGAATTGCTACAGCTCGAGAAATCGCGTTCGCTCAACCTCAGCGAGGAGGTCTATTTCGAGATCATCCGCAATAAAACCGCTTCGCTCCTCTCTTCTTCCTGCGCCGCCGGGGCTTTCGCGGCTAGCAATGACGAAGTGCTCACCGAAAAAATGGGCCGTTTCGGTGAAAAAGTGGGCATCGCGTTCCAGATCCGGGACGATCTTTTCGACTACGGCAGCGGCGAAGCCGCGGGTAAGCCCAGCGGCAACGACATCAAGGAAAAGAAGCTCACATTGCCGCTGATCTACACATTGAATACGGTTGACCGGTCGACCAGGAGGGAGTTAATCTATATTATCAAAAATCAAAACAAGAACAGCAGGAAGGTAAAATGGGTGATCGACAAAGTGATCGAAACGGGTGGAATAGTTTATGCCACCGGGAAGATGAACGCTTACCGCGATGAGGCCCTGGCCATCCTGAACGAGTTTGAGGATACGGATGTCCGTAAGGGAATGGAAGAGCTCGTTCGGTTTACGACAGACAGAAAATACTAACCCAATATCCATCAGATTTTTTGAGCCCATGAACTATGCAGAAAAAATGGAAAATATCGGTTGCTGATGAAGGTAAGATCGCTGCATTGCGGGCTGAACTGAAGATCAACCCGGTCTTGTGCGGCATACTCGTGCAACGTGGCATCGATACTTATCCGGCGGCAAAAAAATACTTCAGGCCTGAACTGAAAGACCTGCACGATCCCTTGCTGATGAAGGACATGGACAGAGCCACGCAAAGGATCCTCGGGGGTTTTGACAAAAAAGAAAAGATCCTGGTCTTTGGGGATTATGATGTGGATGGCACCACTTCTGTCGCGACCCTTTTTCAATTCCTGCAAAAAATATACGATCCCGGTCTGCTTGATTTTTATATCCCCCACCGCTACCGCGAAGGTTATGGCATTTCAAAAGCAGGGATCGATTTTGCCCTTGAACATGGCTTTACCCTGATCATCTCCGTGGATTGCGGCATCAAGTCAGCAGAGCTGGTCGCTTATGCCAAATCGCTGGGAATCGATTTTATCATTTGCGATCACCATTTGCCCGATGCCCTCCTGCCTTCGGCGGTTGCCATACTCAATCCCAAACAACCAGACTGTGTTTATCCTTATAAAGAGCTTTGCGGTTGTGGCATCGCGCTTAAACTGGCCGCCGCACTCTCGCAACAACTGGGACTGCCGGAT
>DATHGW010000583.1:0-3963 GCA_035317445.1 Puia sp. | reverse complement strand
AAGCGACATTGAGTCTGTGCAGATCCTCAAAGATGCTCAGGCGGCCATCTATGGAGCCAGAGGTTCCTCGGGGGTAATCATTATCACGACTAAGAAAGGCCGCTCCGGCAAAACGTCGATTACTTATGACGGTTATTACGGTACGCAGCGTGTAAAACAAGGAAACGTTTGGCACAAGCTGGACACGAAAGGAATGGCTGATTTATATTTCCTCGCAGCGTTAAATTCCGGCCAGGATTCAGCTGGTATTGTTAACTCTCCACAATATGGCAAGGGAACTGCACCGGTAATCCCGGATTATATTCTTGCGGGTAATAAATCGGGCGTTTTTGCCGGCGACCCTGCGGCAAATCCCGACCTGTACAATGTTGACTATCAGAAAGGACCTATTTACCAGATCGTTCAGGCCAATAAAACCGGAACAGACTGGTATCACGAATTGTTTAAGCCAGCGCCCATACAGAGTCATGCGATCACAGCCCAGGGCGGAAGCGATCGTTCCAGCTACCTGTTCTCTTTCAATTATTTTGACCAGGAAGGTACGCTGATGAACACATATCTTAAACGCTATGCAGTTAGAGCCAATACGGTATTCAATGTAAAGAACAATATTCGTATCGGCGAAAATGCTTATATATTTTACAAAACGAATCCCAGGATTGGCAATAACAACGAAGGCAATGAAGTCAATGGAACGGCCTGGATGCAACCCATCATTCCTGTCTATGACATCAAGGGCGGATTTGGAGGAACATCGGGGAGTGAGTTAGGTAACTCCGGTAGTCCGGTTGCTTCCCGTGTAAGAGCCAAGGACAATTACGGTTACAACTGGGACATGCAGGGAAATGTATTTGCGGAAGTCGATTTCCTGAAACATTTTACCGCCCGTTCCCAATTTGGAGGGCAAACGGATAACTACTACTACAATGGCTATGGTTACCATACTTACGAAAATGCCGAAAACAATGGTTCCAATAGCCTGAACGAAGGTGCAGGATTTGGTACCAACTGGACCTTTACCAATACCCTGGCTTACAATAACGTGTTTGCTGAAAACCATTCTTTAAAAATTTTGGTTGGTTATGAATCTTTTAAGAGTGCCTACAGGAACATGAATGGTACCCGCCTGGGTTATTTTACCGATGATCCAAACTATCGCAGTTTGACCAATGGCGGCCCGGTTGGGCAGTCGGTATACAGCTACTACGGCCATACGGGCATCGCCTCCGTTCTGGCAAAAGTTGACTATGCCTACAAAGACAAATACCTGCTCGGTTTGAATGGTCGCCGGGATGGAGCTTCCGTACTGACTGAAAAGTTCAGGAACGGTCTTTTCGGATCTGTATCTGTTGGCTGGGTAGTTTCTCAGGAAGATTTCATGAGGGATGTTACCTGGATGAATAACCTGAAAATCCGTGGAAGCTGGGGTATTTTAGGATCGATTTCCAATGTTGGCCAGGAAAATGGATTTAACCTGTACGGCAGCCAGCCGGGAAATTCGTACTATGACCTCGCAGGTGCTAGCGGGTCAGCTAACAGTCCCGGTTTTTATCCAACCAACTACGCCAATGTATCAGGCAAGTGGGAAGGTGATGAGATCCTTGACCTGGGATTTGATGCAACGCTGATAGCAAATAAGTTAGACATCTCTTTTGACTGGTATCAGAAAAAGATCAATGGTTTGCTCTTCACTGACCAGGCTCCGGCTGTAGTCGGTGGTGGTAATTTACCGAAGGTAAACATCGGAGATCTCCGGAATACAGGAATTGACGTTTCGGTTACCTATCATGCTCGTATCAGCAATGATTTCCGCCTGAACCTCGGCGCAAACGTGGGCGCCTACAAGAGCCTTGTGGTTAAAATTCCCGGAACTGCCGGCTTCTTTACTGCGGCAGGCACACACAATACCGGTGACCAGGTTAGAAACCAACAAGGTCATCCGGTGAGTGCTTTCTACGGATACAAGATCGTGAGCATTTTCCAAAGCGCGGATGAAGTGACCAAGTCGCCCACCCAGCAGGATGCCGCTCCCGGCCGTTTCAAATATGCTGATATTGACCATAACGGTAAGATCGATGATCAGGATAGAACTTTCATCGGTGATCCCAATCCCAAACTTGTTTATGGGATCAACATAGGGGCATCGTTCAAGGATTTTGATTTCTCTATGATGATTTATGGAACCTACGGAAATGATATCATGAATTATACCCGTTATTTCCAGGACTATGTTGCATCGTTCCAGAATGCCAAGAGCATCAAGACCCTGACGGATTCCTGGTTACCTTCAAGGCCAAAAGCTTCTTTCCCCATTGCAGAAAACACCTCTACATTCAGTACGAATGGCGTGATCAATTCTTTCAATGTGGAAAAAGGATCTTACCTGAGGTGTAAACAAATGCAGATCGGATATACTATCGCACCATCTGCTTTGAAACACATCGGAGTTGACAGGGCAAGGGTTTACCTGCAGGCAGCCAACCTGTTCACCATCACAAAATACACCGGTCTCGATCCTGAATTAGGAACGCCCGGAAATGACACCAATAACAATGCGGCATATGGAGTTGACTATAGTAGTTATCCTCCTGCAAAAACATTCCTGGTTGGCATTAGCTTGACATTCTAAAACTCAATGCGATAAACATAAGATTATGAAAAAAAATAATTATAAAAATTCCAAAAAGCTAATAGTGGTACTCTCCAGCATGCTGTTGGTACTGATATTCGCCTGTTCTAAAAGTTTTCTTACTTTCAACCCGCCCAACAGTATTAGCCCGGCTACGCTGGCCAATAAGGTGGGTGTGGACGGCCTGCTCGTAGGTGCCTATTCCCTGATGGATGGCGAAGGCGGAGCCGGTGGATCCAACGGTCCATGGTCCCAGGCGGCCAGTAATTGGGTATATGGAAGCACGGCTGGAACAGATGCCCACAAGGGATCTGACCCCGGTGACCAGGGTTTGATCACACCTATTGAAACCTGGAATGTTAATTCCAGCAATACGTACCTGAATGACATCTGGAGCGCCCGTTTTGACGGCGTTCAGCGTTGCAATGAAGTGTTGCGCGTGATGACGCTTGCCAAAGACATGACAGATGCTGACAAAACGGAAGATGCTGCAGAAGCCCGCTTTTTACGCGGTCATTACAATTTTGAACTCAGAAGACTTTTTGGAAATGTTCCCTGGATCGACGAAACGATTTCATATAGTGCGCAAAATTTCCTCGTGCCGAATAACACGGATATTTTTCCAAACATCGAGGCTGATTTCCTGTTTGCATACACCAATCTTCCGGAAACGCAAGGACAGATCGCCAGGGCTAATAAATGGGCTGCGGCTACCTATCTTGCCAAGACCTACATATATGAAAAAAAATGGACTGATGCAAGAACCCTGCTGACAACAATTATTGCCAGTGGAAAAAATCCCAAAGGCAACGCCTATGGATTGCTTAAACATTATGCTGATAATTTCAATCCTGCGACCAAAAATGGGGTTGAGAGTATATTGGCTGCGCAAAACTCCGTGAATGACGGGGCAGGTGCAAACAACGCCAATTCAGGTGACGTGCTGAATTTTCCATATGGTGGTCCCGGCGGCTGCTGTGGTTTCTTTCAGCCATCTTTCAGCCTTGCTAATGCTTTCAAAGTGGATGCTGTTACCGGTCTCCCTTTGTTAGATACTTATAATAACGGGACTGATCTTAAGAATGATCAGGGTGTCAATTCCAGTGCTCCCTATACACCTGATAATACAACACCGCTTGATCCACGCATCGATTGGACCATTGGTCGCAGAGGGATACCTTACCTGGATTGGGGTCCCATGCCAGGGAATGACTGGATCCGTAACCAGGCAAGTGCCGGTCCTTACGCGCCAATCAAGAACGCGTACTACAAGAGTCAGGCGGGTTCTTTGACTGATAATTCATCATGGACTCCGGGCTATACCGCCAATAACA
>DATHGW010000582.1:0-3427 GCA_035317445.1 Puia sp. | reverse complement strand
AATCAGCATATTGATCCACTTAAATGATTCTTTATCCGGCAATGTTTCTTTTTCCAGCTTCTTTCCCATTGCTATTTGAAACTGCCTTCAGAAATTATCAGGTTCAGTCTTTTTGGATGTTGCCTTGGCAATTTCAAACTGTTCGTCAAAATGGGTCAGGAGCATTTCAATGAAACGACCATGATAGACACCGTATATCAGCGTTTTCATTTCAGCATCTTTTTGTTTCAGAATTCCGAAACGCAGTTCTCCCGGATAGACTTTGGGCCTGAGCCATGCCTTGCATATCCATTGCTCAGGGGTATGCGTAAAATCGCCCTCGCTATCATATGACCATGTTTCCACAGCCTTATCATCAACAGCTTTTTTGATAACTTTTAGCAGCTCCGAAGGATAATCAGTTTTTACTATTATAGCCATAAATATAGTTTTGTCTGTTTTGAAAATTTTAATCAAAAAATGCTACGGAAACGAATTCCGGTAGCATCTGTTGCCAAGGACATTCGGCAGGTTCAATAAATTGTTCGGCATTTCCCCATCTTCAGTTGATTTAATCCTCCGATGTTTTCATTGATGCCAATCAGGCATTTTTTTATGCTCGCTTAAATATTGGTTCCTCAATAAACTTTCGATGACGGCGGGAAAGTCCGAATTATCGCCGTCAAATGTCACCCACCAATAAGTTCGGATTTCTTCAATGTTTTCAATTTTCATTTGGTGAGGAAACGCCTTGTGTCTTTTAATCCTTTGGGGTTGCCCAAATTTATTGGGATGATAACCATTTATCAAACGGTCTTTCATTCCACCGCGCCTGATTTTTAGTTTTCCATCTTTGCCTTTTCGTCCACTTGAACCAATATAAGCCAATATTTTTTCTTGATTTATAATCTTATAGATAAGATAAACACCACTCTTGTCGGCTGGGGCATTACAAACGTATCGGAATGAATTTGAAAGATTAAAGCTAAACATGCCACGATTTCTGTACCTATCCAAGTATTTATTAAACATGGGTTCTTAGTTATCAATATTTTTTACACGAAATTACCCAACACTAGAAGACATAAAAAAACCTATGTGTATGACTAAATTATATAGAACAGTTATTTAATAACCTTTATTCGCAACCCATGCACTATCAAGCTAGTACCGCTGTAGAAACTGGCTTTTTTAGATCGTAGCCCTTTGCGTATTTCTAGTTCAGTCGTTCAACATTACTGGATTCCAAGATTAACTTTTCTTCTTGGTCTGAAATCAAAAAAAGATATGATTTTGTTTTCATTACAAAATCTATAAATAAGGTTTGCACCTCGGCAATTGAATAAGGTTCCTCCGAAAATAAATCAATCAAAATATGTCCTTCAATTTCCTTTCTTGAAACATCGAACTCTGAAGCATAATATATAGATGCGTTTAAGCCTGCCAGCCTTACCTCTACTACGTCTTCATTTAAAGCCACAACTTCAAAACATTCATGTACAATTCTGAGAAAGTCTTCGGTCCTTCCAAAGATGTAGTGCTTGAGTAATAGAGTATTATTTTTTGACAGTATCAAAAAAGTGTTTTCCATAAATAAATTCAGGATGACTGTTAATATGTTTATTGTTAGTAAATAATATGATTTCTTCACGCCTACATTCAGAAAGTAACCAATTTCTCCACACTTCGGGAGTTTCATCGGCTTCATCAATATAAACAAAAACCTTCCCAATATTTGATCCAAGCGAACTAAGTTTCCTAATATCCTTATGAACACTTTGATTTACAAAATCGAATTCTGGAGTTTTTGCATTTGCATATTTTATTTCAATTACAAATTCTAAATTCTCAAGATGGCTATTTTTATTAACATACAACATCCCATTGTCAATTCTATGAATACTTAAGTCGGCTCTCTCATTGGAAAATTGCCTGTAAACGCCAAGTTCCGAGTTCAAAGAAAAGGAAGGCCCCACTTTGAACAAATGATCATCGATGATTCCACCAAGTTTAACTTGAATGTCCCTTTCTGTTGCTATGTATGGATTATAACAGTGTTTTTCTTTAGATCCCTTTGCTACGGAATAATATTCCGTATCTCCTATCCGGTAATCCGATACGCAACGATCATAAAATATCTTAAATGGTATTTCCAGTTCAAGCATATGTTCAATTGGCATGTGAAATCAAGTGTCATCAAGAACGGCACAAAAACTGATTATAGACAATATACGTCATAAATATACCGAGTTTCCCAAACTTTAGGAATTTGGAAACTAAATACATATTTCCGCTTAATAAAGCTGTATCATCCCGGTCATTTTTAATTAGAATTTTCAACTGTAAGTGATTCCAAATGGTCTACAGGAATTAGTGAAGGATTGTTGACTGGTTAAATAGGCTTTGGGATGCGCTGATGCATTAACGATAGCAAGTTTACGTTATCGAGTCTGAAACTTTTTAAATACTCGCCCTGTGCACCAATTAATATGGAAGTAATTGCTCCTTCCTGATCAACAATAGGAGAACCGCTGGCTCCCTTATAATATTCATCGTCACTTTTCTTTCTAGCCAATTTAAAATAATTGATATGTTCCTCCTGTTTTTCCAATTCCATAAACATTTCCCTGCATAGGTAACGATGAAGCAACAGAGTATCTCCATTTTTAATGAATTCATAGTTATTCATCACGGCAAATCCATAAGGTTCGTCTTTTTTGGCACACGTAAATTCATTCTGATAGGGGAAAATAGGAACATTATTACCTTCCGGTAGTTGCTGTTGAATATTTTTTATTGGCAATCGGCTGAATGCAAAGTCGATATCAACTTGGTTGTAAAATATGTTGAACGTTCCAGCATTTATTAAAAGCGGCTGCCCTTCTTCATTCCTTTCGCTTGTTTCTATATATGTTCCTGTCGGTGGTACCCCATGACCAGCTGTAATCACATAAATATCCGAACTTTGCTTTTCTTGGAACAGGAAACATGAGGACATGCCGAAGGATGTATTGTTGGGATAAACTAGCCTATATGTAATTTTTAGTAATAAATCTGTTAGCTGTTTCAGGTGCTCCTTTTGCTTCTTTGTCATAAACAAATATCTACTATGAGTTGTAAATGACAGGATTTGACATCTACAAGCTCTCGATTTAACAATCTACCCTTATGAAGATATTAAAATAAATCTAGGCCGATTTGGAAAATTTGGGGCGATACAAATGACGTTGCATCCAGGGAAGGTATTAATCGGAGTAAGACCCTATATTACTCAATAACACTTTTAAAATCGCAAGGATTTATCAAATAACCAGTTGGCCATTAAATAAATTGACCAATTAGTTCAATAATAACAAACTAGTAAACCACCAAAAACCCAACAAAGCAGTGGAAGAATTCCAAATCCCGTTTGCCAAGGCGGATCAAATCCTAAAATATATCATCGCCA
>DATHGW010000581.1:0-2755 GCA_035317445.1 Puia sp. | reverse complement strand
GTCCCAATGACGAATCCTCCCCACACACCGCGCAGAGTATGCAATGGAAGATCAAAAGGTTTTCGAATGATGAACTGAGACAAAAATTCATTGATGTCTGCGCAGACCAGGTGAAGATACTCGACATGACCCTTCCCGATCAGGATTTAAAATGGAATGAGAAAAGAAAACATTACGATTTCGGTGCGATCAACTGGGATGAATTCTGGGCTGTCGTTAAAGGCAACGGTCCGTGTAATAAAGAACGACTGGCTGCCCGCGTGAAAGCGCATGAAGAGGGCGCCTGGGTGAGGGAGGCGGCTGTTGCGTATGCGGGGAAGGTGAGGAGTTGATAGGGTGAAAAGTTGATTGGTTGATAAGTTGGTTGAAGAAAAATGTTCTATTGATTTTAAATTTCGGGAATGGAAAAAGAAAATACAAATACGCATGCATGGCCCTTGTGGGAGGTTTTCATTAGAAGCAAACAGGGGCTTGATCACAAACATGCAGGAAGCCTGCACGCAGCAGATGCTGCGATGGCGATCGAAAATGCACGCGACGTGTATACCCGCCGCATGGAAGGCGTTAGCCTTTGGGTGGTGGAAAGCAAATATATTCATGCATCCAATCCGGATGAAGCGGCGTCTCTATATGATCCCGCCAATGATAAAGTTTACAGGCATCCTACTTTTTATGAATTGCCTGAAGCGTTGAGGAATATGTAGTTGTTTTGAGTTGATTGGTTAAATAGGGAGTTGATTAGCTATTTCTTAATTAATCAATTCATTTTTATGAGTGAAAAAGGACATCAGCCCTTTACTGCATTGGAGATCTGAAGAAGGGCAAGAACGCTTAAAAACGAAATTTTTGAATTGAGTAAATTGTTTCCATCAGAAGAAAAATTTAGATTGGCGGACCAGATCATTCGCTCATCCCGGTCGATCAATTCAAATATTTCAGAAGGGCATGGAAGATTTTCGCATAAAGATCAAATTCACTTTCGTATTCAATCACGGGGTTCTTTAAACGAAACTTATAACCACCTGATTGATGCTTATGATTGCAAATACATAACCAGAGAACAATTAAAGTATTTCAAAGAAAAAATATTTGATATAGAAAGAATGATAAACGGCTATATTTCCTTCCTGAGAAGCAACATTTAAATTATGACCGAATTCGATTCCACATATCAACCAGTCAACCAATCAACTTATCAACCTTTCAACCAATCAACCAATCAACTGATCAACTACACCCTGCACCAGGCAGACAACACCCTCATCCTCGGCCATAGAAATAGCGAATGGACCGGACATGGACCCATATTAGAACAGGACATCGCCATTTCAAATATCGCGCTCGACCTCATCGGCCAATCAAGGAATTTCTACCAATACGCTGCCCAATTAATCAACGAATCCAATCCTAACTCCTCCCCCAATGGGGGAGGTCGGGAGGGGGCCGTGGGGACCGCCTCCGAAGACTCCCTGGCCTATCTCCGCGATGGCTGGGATTTTAAAAACTGCCTGCTGGTTGAACAAACCAATGGCGACTGGGCAAAGACCATCCTGCGGCAATTTTTATTCAGCAACTACCAGTACCTGTTATACGAGGCATTGCTGAAAAGTGAGGACCAAACGATCGCAGCCATCAGCGAAAAATCACTCAAGGAAGTAACCTATCATCTCCGTTGGAGCAGTGAGTGGGTGATCAGGCTGGGAGATGGTACCGAAGAAAGTCATCGCCGCATGCTTCTGGCCATTGACGACTTGTGGAAATTCACCGGAGAACTGTTCGAGCCGGCCGAATATGAAAAACAAGCCGCCAAGGCAGGAATTGGAACCGATATCTCTTTGCTTAAATCCCGTTGGCAGCAGATCACAGATCAGGTATTTGAACAAGCCACGCTTCCCAAGCCTTCATTGGCCAATGAAGGCTGGAATAGGACAAAGGGCAAGGAAGGACAACACACAGAACACTTGGGATATATTCTGGCAGAAATGCAGTTTCTGCAAAGAGCTTATCCGGGCTGTGAATGGTGAATAGTGAATAAAAACTGAATTTGATGTCTGAGCAAGCTGAAAATATTATTTCGAATGACCTGAAAAAGATCTGGGATATTCTTGCAGAGATCAACGATCCTGAAGTACCCGTCCTGTCCGTGTTGGATTTGGGAATTATAAGAGACGTTGAATGCATTCCCGACACCGAAGAGATCCGCATCAGCATCACCCCCACTTACAGCGGTTGTCCTGCCATGGATATGATCCGCATGAATATCAGGATGGCTTTACTCGAGCATGGATATTCGCATGTTTCGATCCAAACCGTGCTCTCACCCGCATGGACAACCGATTGGATGAGTGAACACGGTAAAGAAAAGCTGAAGGCCTTTGGTATCGCACCACCTACGGCCAAACAACAGGTCTGCGATATCCGTTTGTTTCACCAGGGTGAAGCCATTCCATGTCCGCAATGCAATTCCTATCACACCGAACTGATCAGCCAGTTTGGTTCCACGGCTTGCAAAGCATTGTACCGTTGCCTGGATTGCCAGGAGCCCTTCGATTATTTTAAATGCCATTAATTCTATTCGTAAATTGTCGTAGTAAACCAGGCTGAATGCAATCCATAGAATTTGAGCAACGCAACAGCGTAGCGATCATCAGGCTCAATCGCCCGGAAAAATTGAATTCATTCAATCGCGACATGGCGCTCCTGCTCCAAAAGCGACTCGACGATGTCGCAGCTGATCCGCAGATCCGTGCCGTAT
>DATHGW010000580.1:0-9944 GCA_035317445.1 Puia sp. | reverse complement strand
CGGACTCCGCAGCCTGGCCTGGAAAACCTTATTGCAGGCCAGGGCCATCGAAAACCAATCTTTTGTAGCCGGTGCCAATCGAATCGGCAGGGATGGAAATGATATTTTATACGAGGGAGATTCGATGATCATCGATCCCCTTGGCCAGATTATTTATCAGGCGTCCGCAACAGAAGATGTTTTTACATTTACTTTAGATAAAGAAACCCTTAACCAGACAAGAATGAAATTTCCTTTCTGGAAGGACCGGGACCATTTCTTCATTGAACCCTGAATCAATCTATGAATACCGCATTTACAGCAAGGGAGATTTTTACTGGCCATGAGATCACGACAGACAAAGCCATCCTGGTGCAGGATGGTAAAGTGGCAGATATTGTACCCCTGGCTGATATCCCCGGCAATTACCTGCTGAGGTCCTTTAACGAGTACATGCTGGCTCCGGCATTCATTGACTTACAGATCTATGGTGGCAATGGCAAACTATTTTCTGCTGAGCTTACAACGGATGCCCTGGAAGCCACTTATGAATATTGCCTGCAGGGCGGATGCACCCATTTCATGATCACGATGGCCACCAACTCGATGGAAAAATTTTTGTCGGGAATAGCATTAGTAAAAGATTACTGGAACGGAGGTGGTAAAGGTTTGCTTGGCCTCCACCTCGAAGGGCCCTACATCAACCCAATCAAGAAAGGCGCTCACCTCGAGAAGTTCATCAAAAGACCTTTGATGGAAGAGGTCAGGATGTTGATGGAAAAGGGGAAGGGGGTGGTTAAAATGATGACCCTCGCTCCCGAACAATGCGATCATGAAATCATTGATTTCCTGCTTCTGCATAAAGTCATCGTTTCGGCAGGCCACAGCAATGCAAACTACGGAGAAGCGTCCAATGGTTTTTACCAGGGAATTCCGGCCGCTACGCATCTTTTTAATGCCATGTCACCCTTGCAGGGCCGTGAGCCGGGCATGGTAGGCGCCATTTATGATCATGGGGATGTCATGAGCAGTATTGTTTGCGACGGGATACATGTTGACTACGCTTCTGTCAGGATCAGCAAAAAGATCATGGGCCAAAGATTGTTTTTCATTACTGATGCCGTGGTAGAAGTCAGGCACGGCGAATATGAGCATATTTTCAAAGAAGACCGGTACACATTGCCGAACGGTACGCTTTCCGGTTCGGCGCTGACGATGTTACAAGCCGTGAAAAACGGGGTTGAAAAAGTGGGCTTCCCGCTTCCCGAAGCGCTGAGGATGGCTTCCCTGTATCCTGCGACACTCATGGGTTTACAAAATAAATGGGGATCCATACAGCCCGGCACAGGCGCGGATTTCGTCGTGTTGGATGATCAGCTGAACCTGCAACAACTTGTCGTGGCTGGAGAGTAACGCGCTATTGTTTGCCGGCGGCAATCGCCTGTATTTTTGTAAACAGGTAATTTTCGCTTCCCGGCTCATATCCTGACTGCTGGTAGATGACCTTCCCGTTTCGAATGATCATAGACTGTGGAAGATTATTTGAATTCAGGGCCCTTCTCAAATCGCCGTTGATATCTGCGTAAACGTCAAATGTCCAACCATTCGCATTCAGCATCGGTCTTATTTTATTGGCTGCCTTTCCTTCATCAACAGCAACGATCATCAACCTGAAACGGACCGATGCTGTCCAGTTTTCATAGCTCGCGTTTATGGCATTCAGTTCGTCGATGCTGGCATCAGAAGTTGTGGCCCAAAAGCAGATCAGCACGAGCGAATCTTTTTGCGTAATAGAAGCGTAAGAAACCATTTTGCCATGCATATTCTTTAGCTGGGCCGATGCCAGCGCAGACTGGGCATGCAAGCCCCATCCGAGAAGCATGCCGCCCATGAACAGTACTGATTTTTTTAAACTAGTCATCACTTATACAAAATTGTGGAATTATTTCTTTTGATGCGTCCTTCCATCGATCAATTCCCTGGCTTTTTGCGATTTGAAGTCGATTCCTTTCCTGATCGCATCTGTTGTAGGCAGGGCCAGGACATCCGGCATCACGCCCCTTCCATTTTTTTCGCGGTCACGCTTGATCACCAGTCTGAATTTTGGCAGGCTGAATCGAATTTTCGAATTGGGCAGGGTTACATCCTGGATGACCCAGGCCGTATTACCATAATATCCTCCTCCTGTTTCTTCCCCCACCAGGGTTATATTTTGCTGACCCTTTAATGAACCGGCAAAAAGCGTTGTGGCAGAAAATGAATTCCCTCCCATAAGAATGTATACGTCACCGTCAAAATGATTTTTTTTTCGTGGATGGTAATAACGCCGCTCAAAATAGCCGAAATGATATTTGCCATCCGCTTTCTTTTTTGAAATGAACAGCATCATCAGATGATAGAGCCGGCTCTTACCGATATAACGATCATACCGGCTGCTCCTTGTGATCGCATATAAGGAATCCGCTAGTTTGAATTTCTGGTTGATGAGATACCGGGTGAGCAAGGTTGAATTGCCCGCATCTCCGCCGCCATTGGAACGGACATCAATAACCAGGTGATTGATCTTATTTTCTTTGAGGGTGCGAAATGAATGATGAAAGAATTTTTTCAGGTGATTTCCGCGGTCGAACGTATTCAGTGCCATATATGCCGTTCTTGAAGCAGTATCCAATTGCAGGTTGGTGCCTGAAAAAAAGATGAGTTGCGGCTTGATTTTCTTTTTACTTCCCGGCGTTCTGGTGACGGCAAAGCCCCAACGGTTCATGGTATCGTTCCTGAAATCATATACAGGCAGTTTTGCTTCTCTCTCTTCACCGAGACTGTCCAGGTAACGCAGGTTGAAGGTATCCCGCAACCCGAAAACGTATTTGTATAAATTGGCAAAGGCAAATCCCGTGCTCAGCGTCTGGTATTTTCCACAAAGGCTGTAGCCATCAGTAACCACATAATTAAAAAGACTATCCCTGAGTTGCGATGGCGTAAATCCATCAATCGATCTTAATATTGTCCCTCTTTTTAGGACAGAATCCCTTCGGTCAAGGTTGGCGGTTACTACCACAGTGTCTTCCCAGAATTTCAAACTCAGCGGGAATGTTTTCAATTTCGCGGTATCCAGGTACCGGACATATTTTTTTGAATACTTCACGGCGGTATGTCCGCAATCAATCTTAGCGACCACATAGGAAAGAAGTGTTCTGAATTTTGTTTCTGTCATGGAGTCATTCAGCTGATCGTATGTCCTGTTGAAATAATAGTCCATGCTATCCTTGCTGGTGTACCAATACAGGCTTGGGTGTGATTCTTCAAGAACGCCCCTGAAGATCGCATAATCCGCCCTGAGCTTTTCCACCGGGATTTTTGTATTGGGATCGAAAACATGTTTCGTTGTAGTACAGGAAACGAGGAATGCTGCAGGGAATATGATTAAATAAACGCTTTTTGCCATTTCTGGATGGATGATCTGTTTTATTGGTCAGGAAGCAAAAGCATTCCATCCCTGTGCCGTAAGGTCAAATTGATTGCCCCCTTTGGTAATGATCTTTTGTCCTTTTTCTGCTTCTGTAATATATCCGATCACGCTGATCTGTTCATTCAGTACCATCTTATCATAGTCTTCCTGCACAACCGTAAACAGCAATTCGTAATCTTCCCCTCCACTAAGCGCGCAGGCCGTTGGATCAAGTTCAAACTTATATGCAGCGTTCCTGGTTTCATTTGAAATGGGAATTTTTTCTTCATGCACCACGCAACCCACTCCACTTTGCTTGCAGATGTGCAGGATCTCCGAGCTGAGTCCGTCGCTGATATCCATCATCGCCGTGGGCAAAATGGCCGCTTTTTCAAAAAATTCGATGATGTCTTTCCTGGCTTCAGGCTTAAGCAGTCTGCCAATTACATATTTTTCTCCTTCCAGGTCGGGCTTGATGGCCGGGTTCTCCAGGAAAATCTTCTTTTCTCTTTCCAGGAAAACCAGGCCCAGGTATGCCGCGCCCAGGTCTCCACTACAGCAGAGCAGATCGCCTTTCTTTGCACTGCTGCGCCTTACAAATTGATCGGGTGTTACTTCACCGATGGCAGTAATGGAAATGATCAATCCCTTCTGAGAAGAGGCCGTATCGCCACCAACCAGGTCAACGCCGTATGTTTCACAGGCCGCGTAAACGCCCTCATAGAATTCATCCAATGCTTCCAGACTGATGCGGTTGCTGATCCCGATAGCGAGCGTCAGCTGCGTAGGAATGGCATTCATGGCATAAATATCACTGAGATTGACCACCACGCTTTTATAACCCAGATGTCTCAGGGGAGTATACATAAGGTCAAAATGAATGCCTTCGATCAATAAATCGGTACTGATAACGGTCTGTTTACCAAAATGATCTATCACCGCAGCGTCGTCTCCGACGCCGAGAATTGATGAAACATTTTTCAGTTCAATATTTTTTGTCAGGTGGTCGATCAGTCCAAACTCCCCAAGCGATGATATTTCTGTTCTTTCATCCATATGCATGAGTCGGGTTAATTTTTTACTTCATCATTGATCCAATCCAGCAATTGCTCATGAATGATGCCGTTGGTAGCAAGAATATGGGGTTGATAAGGGGAATATCTTTTACCCGAGTAGTCGGATACCCTTCCGCCGGCTTCTTCCACGATCAGGAAACCTGCCGCGCTATCCCAAGCCTGCAGTTTGTGTTCATAAAACCCATCGAAGCGTCCGGCTGCGACCCAACAGAGGTCCATAGCTGCTGAGCCGAGCCGCCGCACGGCAATGCCTTTTCTGATGAGCCGTGCAAAAACTTCCACCGGTCCGTTGGGTTGGTCAAGATAGGTATACGGAAACCCGGTAACCAGGCAGGACGTATTGACGTCTTCCGCAGCACTCACCTGGATTTTTTTATCATTCAGGGATGCGCCATATCCCTTCTGTGCAAAATAAAATTCATTGAGAAAGGGATTGTATACCGCGCCCATGATCATTTCTCCATTCTGTTCCAGGCCGATGGATACGCAACAGATGGGTATTCCATGAGCAAAATTGATGGTTCCATCGATCGGATCGATGATCCATTTATAACTGGAGTCCGTGATCATCTCTCCGGCTTCTTCGCTCAGGATATAATGGCCGGGGAATTCCTTCCGGATGATCTCAAAAATCACTTTCTCGGATGCGTAATCCGCTTCCGTAACCAGGTTGTTTATCCCCTCTTTATTTGAAATGTTGAACCTGCCCTGGAAAAATTCCTGCATCACTTTTGCGCCAGCTTCCGTCGCCTTGATTAAAGTAGATTTTAACATGGCGCAAAGATAAGAAAGCCATATGCTAGTATATCAACGATCCACGCTGGCCATCATCTCCTGTGGATACCTCATTCCTGCGGCGACGCCGTGAGGAGCCATAGCATTAATTTCTGCCAGTTCATCCTTGTTCAGCGTGATGTGGATTGCTCCGACGTTTTCTTCCAGGTATTTCACCCGTTTGGTGCCCGGTATTGGAAAAATATGATCTCCCTGTGCCAAAACCCAGGCCAGTGCGAGTTGAGATGCCGTACATTGCTTTGAGGCAGCCAATTGTTCGATTTTTTTTACCAGGTCAAGGTTCTTTTGAAAATTCTCTCCCTGGAATCTTGGCGAAAACCGGCGATAGTCACCTTCTTCAAGATCTTCAAATTTCTTGAATTGTCCTGTCAGAAATCCCCTTCCGAGTGGACTGTAGGCCACGAAGGCAATGCCAAGTTCCCTGCAGGTTTCAAGCATTTCCTCTTCCGGCTCACGGGACCAAATAGAATATTCTGTCTGGACGGCCGTAACCGGATGTATTGCACGGGCCTTGCGAAGGGTTTTGGTGGATACCTCAGATAATCCGATGCCCCGGATCTTTCCTTCTTTTACCAGTTCTGCCATGGCGGCGATCGTTTCTTCTACCGGCGTATCAGGATCTACACGATGGAGATAATAGAGATCGATCACGTCAATATCCAGCCTCTTTAAACTTGCGGCCGCTGCTGATCTCACATAGGCCGGTTTTCCATTGAATCCCCGCAGCGTTGGGTTGTCAGGATCCCTGACAATGCCAAATTTGGTCGCGATGGTCAGTTGGTTTCTCCTCCCTTTGATCGCCCTGCCAATCAATTCCTCGTTGCGATGTGGCCCGTAGGCGTCTGAGGTGTCAAAGAATGTGATCCCCAGATCCATTGCCCTGTGCAGGGTTTCCGTTGATTCCGCGTCATTTCGGGCTCCATAAAATTCACTCATCCCCATACAGCCCAGCCCTAATTCAGAGGCCTGGAGGCCTTGTGTACCCAATGGTTTAATTTTCATATTTGCAGGTTTTAAAAATCAGGCTTTTTTTGACTAACAATAAAAACAGCATTTGGTTTTGGAAGCAGGATTTTCAGGATTTAAGGATTAGCAGGATGTTTTGTAATCTTGCTGCGGGAGAGAAGGTTGATAGGTTGATAGGTTGAGTGGACTAACTAATCAACTAGTCAACCAATCAACTTATCAACTTCAAACAAACAATGGTCCTCACAGTCATCATCGTCAATTACAATACAAAATATTTTCTTGAACAATGCCTTTGCTCCCTGCGAAAGGCCATTGGCAACAGTGATCGTCTTTCATTGTCAGGCAATAGCGAGATTTTTGTGGTAGACAATTATTCCATCGATGGAACTGTGCAGTACATACAACCAATGTTCCCGGAGATTATATTCATCGCCAATTCCGAAAACCGGGGCTTTGCCAGGGCGAATAACCAGGCGCTTGCCAAAGCCAGGGGACAATTCATACTTTTTCTCAATCCTGACACCATCCTGGAGGAGGAAAGCCTTGAAAAATGCCTTGTTTTTCTTGAATCCGATCCTTCCGTAGCCGCAACGGGCGTGCGGATGGTGGACGGAGCTGGCCATTTCCTGCAGGAATCAAAGCGTGGTTTTCCTTCCCCATGGGTATCCTTTTGTAAACTTTCCGGGTTGACCGGTTTATTTCCCCGATCCAAATTCTTTGCTGCTTATTACCAGGGTCAATTAAAAGAAGAGCTGAACAATCCGGTTGAAGTACTGTCCGGTGCTTTTATGATGATACAAAAAAAAGCGCTGGATAAAACCGGTGGATTCGACGAGCAGTTTTTTATGTATGCTGAGGATATCGATTTAAGTTACCGGCTGCAAAAAGCCGGTTATCAGAATGTCTACCTCGCATCCGTTTCTATCGTACACTTTAAAGGAGAAAGTACTAAAAAGAATGCCGTATACGTTGAATTGTTTTATAAGGCCATGGTTCAGTTTGTTAAAAAACATTTTCGCGGTCGTCCATCCAAACTGTTCATTCCATTACTTGAGGCGGCCGCATGGTTACGAAGCAGGATCGCAAGGCTTACGCCCGGGCCTGTCCGGGGGAGCAACCGAGTCAGGAAAGACGCCAGGACAATATTGCTGGGAGACAACAAGCAAATGAATAGGCTTAAAAATCTATTCCCTCTTGCCGGAAGAATGCTGGTGCAGGATTTGAATACAGCTGATGAGATCATTTTTTGTGAAGGGGAAGATTTTTCATTCGGCCGGATCATCCGGGAAATGCAACTGCTGAGGCCCGGTCTTGCCATCAGGATTCACGCTGCCAACAGCAAAAGCATTGTTGGAAGCGATTCTAAAAAAAGCATGGGTGAAATCACTGCGCTCAATGAAAATGGTTAATTTTTATTTACAAACTGAATCATGGAAATTTGCCCATTCCATTAAATACCCGGTATGCTCAACCTGAATGACATCAAGAACCTACTGCAAAACAACCGGTTCACCGAATTTGTAAAACTGAAGAAACTGACGCCAAGGGATATCGTTGATTTTACAAACAGGTATACCAATTGGGCCGGCAAGCTCTTTCAGCATATCGATATTCTGAACGCTGCAAAGGCATTTAAGTTCCTGCGCAAAAAGAAACAGGAAATCATCATCAAATCCCTTCCGGATGAAAAAGCCGCCGAACTCCTCAATGCCTTACAGCCGGATGACCGAACCGCTTTTCTGGCGATGTTACCTGGAAACGCCGTAAAAGAGTTGCTGAAAGTGTTGAGTCCGGAAACCCGGGCAGAAACCCTGGAGCTGCTGGGCTATCCCGAGGGATCCGTCGGGAGGTTAATGACACCCGACTACCTCGCCATAAAAAAAGAAAATTCTGTAAAAGAGGTACTCGCCACGATCAAGGACAGAAAGCAGGCCACGGAAACACTCAACTTCTTATTCGTCGTTGACGACAACGGAATACTGATCGATGACATCAATATCAAGGAATTCCTGGTGGTAGAACCCGACACCTTGGTGGAGCAGATCATGGATAATCAATTCATTTCACTGGGTGTCACGCATCCGCAAAAAGAGGCCATCCGTGTTTTTCGCAACAATAGCCGGTATGCCTTGCCGGTGACCAATGACAACGGCGTGCTGCTCGGTGTGGTAACCCTCGATGATGTATTGCGCCTTTCGGAAAAAGAAAATACCCGGGAAATTCAAAAGATTGGGGGCTCCGAAGCATTGGATGAACCCTACACGTCCATTTCCTTTACCAACCTGGTCCGCAAAAGAGCCGGCTGGCTGATTGTATTATTCCTGGGAGAAATGTTAACGGCGACTGCCATGACACATTTCGAAGGGGAGATCAGCAAGGCCGTCGTACTTGCGTTATTCATTCCGCTGATCATATCAAGCGGGGGAAATTCGGGATCACAGGCTTCTTCCATCATCATTCGCGCAATGGCGCTGGGTGAGGTCGGTTTCAGGGATTGGTTTTATGTGATGCGGAAGGAAATATTTTCCGGATTGTTTCTCGGAACCATTCTTGGGATCGTAGGGTTCCTGCGCATTTTTTTCTGGCAGAAATTTCATATTTATGATTACGGCACACATTGGATGCTTGTTGGATTAACCATTTTTTTTACCCTGATCGGTGTGGTGATGTGGGGAGCTTTTTCGGGATCGATGCTCCCGTTGGTATTGAAAAAGCTTGGCTTCGATCCCGCGGCTTCCTCGGCTCCTTTCGTCGCAACGCTCGTGGACGTAACAGGATTGATCATCTATTTTACCGTAGCGTTCACGATTTTGAAGGGCACGATGCTATAAAGATCATTCGTCTCGCCTCAGGCGAGACACATCAATAGCTCATCTCATCCAACTTCACCTTCCCTTTGAACGTCCAAAAGACGAACGATGTATATATCCCTACCAATGGCGTGCCGATGAGGGCAATGACCAGGAGTATTTTCATGGTCTTAGCCGAAGACGCGGCATTGTAGATCGTGATGCTGTTGGCGGGACTTCCGGCGGAATATAATAAATACGGAAATACTTCCAGTGCCAGCATGATCAGCAAAAGTGCGATCGTTGCAGCAGAACTCGGAAAGGCATAGCGGTATTTTGCCCTCTTGAGCTGGCGGGGGATATTGGCAATCGCGAGGATCATGCACACAGGGATCAGGAAATAGCCGGGCCGGCTCCTGAAAAAATCGCTGAGGTGAGGAATATACAACAAGGTATACAAGGTCGTTATGACAAAGCTTACGACGAAGAAGATGGTGAAATTATTCGCGAGTAAGCGAAGTTTAGCATACAGGCGGTTCTCTGTTTTCATAGTCAGGTAAATGGCGCCATGCATCATAAACAGGGCGAGGGTGGTGATGGCAACCAGAATAGCAAAGGGATTAAAAAACGAAAGCCAGTCTCCTGAAAATTCTTTATCCCGGTTCAGCGGTATCCCTGCAACCACGTTGCCCAGCATTAATCCCAGCGATAACGAAATAATGATGGACGCCACACAGTAAACAACATCCCATGTTTTTCTCCACCACAGCATCGGTTCCTTGCTCCTGAATTCAATGGCAACAGCCCTAAAGATCAGTCCAACCATGAATACCATGAACGGAACATAGAAGGCAGAAAAAATGGCGGCATAGGCAACCGGGAACCCGG
>DATHGW010000579.1:0-5782 GCA_035317445.1 Puia sp. | reverse complement strand
TGTCGGACTGGGACCCGGTATCGGGAAGGATGAAAAAACAAAAGACGCCTGCGTGGCTATTTTGCAAGGCCATCCTGCGTCGATTGTGATTGATGCAGATGCGTTGAATATTATTGCTACGCATCCTGAACTATTGAGCCGGCTACCCCCCTACTCTATTCTTACCCCGCATCCAAAAGAGTTTGAAAGATTATTTGGCGAAGCCCCCAATGATTTTGAACGGATCGCTATGGCCCGGAAACAATCCAAAGCATATCAATGCATTATCATATTGAAGGGCCACAATAGCTTTATCGCCATTCCCGGCGGCGCGGGTTATTTCAATACCACCGGCAATGCGGGGATGGCTAAGGGAGGAAGCGGTGACGCGCTCACAGGCATCATTACCGGTCTGCTGGCGCAGGGTTATTCTGCCCCCGAAGCGGCTATATTTGGCGTTTACCTGCATGGGCTGGCAGGAGATCTGGCCGCCCGGATCCACTCACAGGAATCTATGCTGCCGAGCGACCTGATTGATTGCCTTGGGAAAGCCTTTCAGGCGATCGAAGCGTAAATACATCAGCCGCCAAAATCCCCTTTTTTTTCGATCCTCCACCAGTTTCCGGAAAACAGATCGTTTTTTGTCAGCAATTTAGTTTCATTTGATCCATTCAGATGAGAGACGATCAGATCATCTCCCAATCTTCTGGCGACCTGGTATATTTTAGCCATGGCCTCATCAGGATGGTCAAAAAAAATGCTGTCATCTTTGCGGATGGCTTCAATGTCCAGAATAGAAGTAATTTTCTTAAGCATACCTGTTGTTTAAAAAATAATACTTCGAACAATAAATTAGTGCAAAAAAGAATCACGATTGGGTACCGCGGATTTGGAGTAAAAAGGACAGGACAAAAATAATAACCGGAAAATGAAAATTCCAAATTTTTTGTGAAATTTTTTTTTACTCCCGATGACGAACACCTGCTGTAACAAAACCGAACAGTCCGTATATAAGACAGGAATCTTATAGCATTGAACAACACGATTTTAAGAAAGTGGCACCTCCTCAGGTATGACCAGGAAAATTTGATTGACATAGATGCAAGAGGTGATTGCGCCGATGGCTGTTTACCTCAATACCCATGGTCCCAGTCATTTTTTTGTACGCATTCAAAATGACGGGCATTGGCGAAAGGAGCCTATGGTTCCAGTTATCCTGGGATTTCTTAAAAGGGACTAAAAACAGCTTTAGAGAATCCGGCCGCAAAATTGAAAACAGAATGATCCAAACATGAAAATAGAATTCCGGCTGATCGTCTTCTTTACCTTGTTGATACTAGCAATATATTTTCAATTGCATCAGCTAGGCATTATTTGGTAACTTAATGGCCTGAAAATTTTCAACAATGTATCTTCTTCAATCAACAGCCGAGAAATCTGGATATGCATTAGGGAAGCTATTTTTTTTTATTTTACTATTTGCAGTCGTATTATTCACTATACGTGGAATTCGCTGGTTGATACGCAACGGAAGAAAGTGATGATTTGAAGATCGTTATTTTTTAACAGGCACTTCCAGCATAATGGTTATTATATCGCCAACAGAACCACCCGGCTTGCCTATTTTATAATTCTCGCGATTAATCGTGAACTGCCCTTTAAAAAGACCCGTTGTCCCATTTGTTGTAAAGGTGAAGGAGATTTCTGCAGGTTTGGTCGTGCCTTTCAGCGTCAGGTCACCAGCGGCCTTATAGCCGGCATCTGTTTTTTCAATCTTTTTGGAAACGAAACTGATCAGCGGGTATTTATCTGTATTTAACCATTCTTCCTTATTGCGGAGGTCACTGTTGCGCAAGCCGATTCCGGTGCTCACTGTTTTGGCTTCAACGCTTGCCGAAATGGAGCTTGTAGACAGATCCTTTTCATTAAACTGGATGGTAGCTTTTAATCCGGTGAAATTTCCGTGTACTGTTCCAAAAGGTCCTTTGACTGTAAAGTTGACTTTTGCATTGGCCGAATCAACGTTCCAATTGCCGGCAAAAACCAATCCTGCGATAAGGACCGATCTTGTAATGATTCGTGTGGGTTGCATACAACTGTTTTTTTATCGGGTCAGTTCAATGATTTTTTGATTTGGTGGCGAGATAAAAATGTGCACCCGCGTAAAAATCCACGCCTTCCAGGTCATGTAATTTCAGTATGCTGCCAGGGGCATCGCTACCGATAAAGAAATACTTATATCTTCCGGCAAGCCCGAGACGAGGGCGCAGATGACCATAGTATAAAAGAGAAAAAGGCATACTGATTTCAAATTGCTCCTTTTCATATCGAGGCGTAAGGGAATATACGTCCGGCCTTATCGCGCCCTGGCCGCTCCCATGACCAAAACCTTTGATGATCGTCATATTGGCGAAAAAATGCTGATAAACATTCCAATCGGCCTGGATGCTGAGTGCTGCGGGCGTGCCCATTTTAAAATGATTTGCCGTCAAAGACCTTGCCGAATCGCCGTTATAAAAGACTGCGCTCAGGGTTCGGTCAAGTTGGGTATTGTCTGAAAATTTGGATCCATGCCAGTTTGTGAAATCGGCGCTGGCAGCATCCAGATGATAGGATGCGGAATTCTTATCAAAGATGATAGCGCCAAAATCGATCAGGGATATGCCTATCCGGTATAGGTAATCATTTCCGTTCGCCGGGATGAAAAGGTTGCTCTTCGCGGCGGTCGAAGACGTCTGCTGTTCTTTAAGACGCACATAGGTCACGCCGACATCCAACCCAAATCCGTGTCCATGATCCAGATCATGAGAAACACGGGCGTTTCTGAAGTCATCGATAGCCGTTCTTCCGTAGTCGATGGAGGTATTGGAGAAATTGATATTGCTGGTATCGGTGATCTTATAATTTATATGGCTGTTTTTGGTATAGGCGGCAGCGATCCCCACCAGATAATTCAGGGTGACTCCAACCTTCCATTCACTTCGGCCTTCGCTATGGAGAACCGTGGCGTAGTGAAAACCATATTGCAGCCAGCCCATGGAATTTATTCTTGTGGCGTTATCGTGGAAATCCGTATTCCAGAGACCTTTGTTGAGAAAATAATCAAAGGCATTCTGTCCCAGATTGCCCGAGATACCCCTGATATCAGCAGATCCCCTTGTCGACATGGTGACGCCGATTTCGTGTTTTTTGGCGACCTGCATAAAAAAAGAAGGTCCGAGGATTTCGGTGGACAGGGTGAGGTGATAGAGCTTATCCGGGTTTGAAGGATCAAAATGGGTCCTGAAAAGATTTTCATCGATACTGCCTTTGATGATCCTTCCAAAACCAAATAAGGGTACGGACTTTTTAGGGGCATATAAAAAAGTATTGTCGAAGACCACATCACCGGAAATGATATTGACATCCAGCTTTAATTTTGAATCCGCCAGGGAGCTTGGGTTAAGCAGGGCTCCCTGTACGCCGGCATAATTACTATTTCGTATTCCGAGATTTTGTTGCGCATGCAGGCATACACAAATATTCAGGAATACGGCAAAGGCTAACATGTTTTTCATAAAATCACAATTAAATTCTTTGTCGGGACCAGTTAAAAAATTAGCGGACAGAGAATTACAAGGAAAAAACTCCGGTAGTATAAACGGGGAACATTCTTTAAGGGTTGCCTGCCAATAATAATTATGCACCAAAATTGTATATTAGTAGCTGATTATCACTTTTCGGGATGTAGCGCAGCCCGGTAGCGTACTTCGTTCGGGACGAAGGGGTCGCAGGTTCGAATCCTGTCATCCCGACCTTATTTTTTACGGTTTGCAAAACCCGCTTTAGTAGCGGGTTTTGTTACGGCGAGAATGACTAAGAGCTATAAGGCATAGCTAAATCCCAGTGCAAAATAATATGTGCTACTCAAGCTTTCCGTATAGATTTGTGAAGTAATGCTATTACCTGGTGACTTTGTCACAATCGTCACTGTCGAAGGATTGACGGGAATTGCAAGGGTTGGTGTAAAACTCAATTTGATCCGCTTATTTAATTTATACTCCACCGACAATTCCCATTCATAATCCATCACAGCAAACCGGGAGGCATTGGCCAACGATGCCGTAATGGAAGCGGTATTGTTTCCCTTCGCGGTATTACGCTTCGAGGAGTACCGCCTCTTACTATAGTAATTGCTATAGTAATTCTGCGAACCCGCATTGACTCGAAAAGTTGGGTCGATCTCCAATTTCTCTTTAAAAAAAGAAAAGGAATGCTCCAGGCCGAAGCCCATGACGACGTCCGGTTTATCTGCAAAAATGGCCCCCAGATCTACAGAAGGTTCAATAAAGCCCAGGTCGTAAGATACGCGAGCTGATATCCTTCCCTTTATTTCAGCGCTCACCGCGTAACTCTGGTCATTGTAAAAATCCTTTGCCAGGCTTAGTTCGGCGCTAAGATCATCCGACGTGTAACTGTATCCTCCTTCGATAGTGACAACATCAATCCGGCTTTCGCCGGCTTTTGGTAAGTAGGAAAAAGACCCTGTCAGAAAAAGTCCTGACTTGTCATGGTAGCCGATGGAGGGAGTAAAATATGGAACGGAAACGGAGTCTTTTCTTCCCAGGTAAACGTCATTGCTTTGATAAGAGGTCCCTACTATCCAATGAGATTTTTTTTGAGCTATACTATCTTTTTTTTCGGGATTCCTTTGGGCCCAGGAATTTGTAGAAGTCAGGATAAAAATGCCGCACAATGCGCCAAGCAAGCAAAGCTGTTTCATAAGGTTAGAAATTGCAATGAAATAACGTGCAATTGGTTACAAAATTATAACATTTTACTTTTTGACAGCCGGATTAACCAAAAACCCTTACAAAGGCGCATTAATTTTCCTGGATCTCTGAAAACTCGCAAAAGGAGGTACAGCGGGTTTTTGTCTTTTTCTCCATCCCAGTCGTTTTTTTGGCGATTATAGATAATGTTTTATCTTCACTGTACTATTCTTTTATAACAGTAGTACATTGTTTAGAAAACCTAATGCATCCTCCGGGGTGCCCATATACAAACAATTAAAAGACCAGGTACTCCACCTGGTGGAAACTGGTGTTTTGAAGCAGGGGGATCAATTGCCCAGCATCCGCGCACTGGCTGAATCCTTGGTCGTTAATCCAAATACCATTGTCCGGATATATCGCGAATTAGAACAGGAAGGGTTAATCGTCGTTTCACATGGTCTTGGTGCATTCATTGCCATTACAAAAGATAGACCGACTAAAAAAGATTTGCTGAAAAAAGGACAAAGCCAATTCAAGAGCGTAATTGTCCAGCTCACGGAACGGGGATTGGATCAGAAAGAAATCCGCCGCCTTTTCGAGGCATCGCTCAGAGAAACGTAAGTTGTAAAAAATCTAAACTATTTTGTATGAAAGATGCTCGCAAAACCGCTTTTGTTCCCCAGCTGGCTATTCCCCACGGCACTATGGATCTTGATTTTTATAAAAAAGCATTCGGCACCGTCGAAACAAAACACATCACCAACGATGATGGCAGCATACATGTGTCAGAAATGTTTATTGACGGCGCCATGTTTCATTTTCATGAAGAATCATATAATGGTACCACTTTCCCTCCGGGAAAATATAACGGTGTCACCACCACGATCGGACTCATGGTGGCCGATATGGATGCCGTCATGGCCAGGGCAGTTGCAGCAGGCGCAAGGGTAACCTCGCCTGCTCAAAGTTATGATTATGGCTACCGGCAAGGCTCCATCATGGATCCTTTGGGACACCATTGGATCATTGAAATGGTGATCTGAAATTAA
>DATHGW010000578.1:0-3619 GCA_035317445.1 Puia sp. | reverse complement strand
AAGCCGCATGGAGTTATCTGGCCAACCTTGCGCCAACATCCGCTCATGGACCGGTACTTGGTGGCGGCGAAACTCTTTTTGCGGGAGTGGATACGCTGGCTGCTGCGGGATCTATTGTTGGGGTGCTTAACCTCGACGCGCAGGGAAACCCCAACGCGGTATTTATCATTAAAACCGGTGGGGCCCTTACGACGGCGGCCTCCGCCACGGTCAACCTGATCAATGGTGCTGTGGCCTGTAATGTCTTTTGGGTAGCCGAAGGGGCAATATCCATGGCTACGATGACCGTCATGAAAGGAACACTTATCTCGCACAATGGAGCCGTTGACATGGGCGCCGGTGGCATCATCGAAGGAAGATTGCTCTCTACGGCGGGAGCCGTTTCAATTTATGGGACGCATGCAGATATGCCGTTGGGTTGCGGGAGGCCAATTCTTACCGGGCCGGTAGCGCCGAACCTGGCTTCAACCAATGTTATGCATTGTTTTCTTCCAATGGCATCGTGTCCAATTCAGGTTCTACCACAATTAAGGGTGATGTGGCAACAAATCAGGGTTACACCACAGGATACAATCCCGCGACGGTAATGGGCACGATTCATCCCGTGCCAGATGGTTATACCGCCCAATGCGCAATAGATCTGAAGAACGTGGATGACTATTTACAATCGTTGCCCTTCGATATTGAATTGTTGTACCCGGCCCAGTTTGGAAACAACCTGACCCTTACTCCGCATACTTACCGTATGAACGCCGCAGCAGTCTTTACCGATACCCTTTACCTGGATGCGCAGGGGAACACCGATGCCATATTTGTCATACAGATCGTGGGCGCTCTTTCGACAGGCACTTTTTCAAAAGTCGCACTCATCAACGGCACACAAGCAAAAAATGTTTATTGGGATGTTCAGGGCGCCGTGATCATAAGTGACAATTCTGTTTTTTCCGGAAATATTATTTGCCATAGCGGTGCAGTAACGCTCAATACCGGGGTTTCGCTTGATGGAAGGGCATTTACCACATCCGGCGCTTTGACTACGACCGCGATGACGGCGACTATTTCCTCTGGTGGCTTATGCATCGTTACGCTTCCCATTAAATTAACTTCTTTCACAGGTGTTTGTAACAAAAAGAATATAATATTAAATTGGAATACAGCCTCAGAAAAAAATAACGGCCATGTAGCGATCGAACGCAGTAGCGACGGCATAACCTGGCAGGCCATAGGCAAGGTAGATGCTGCCGGAAATTCAGCCGTTCCCCATGCTTACTCTTTCGTGGATAATTTTTCCAGTCAAAATACAGCTTATTACAGACTGCTGGCAACTGGTCCTGATGGACTCAAAACCTATAGTTTTGTCGTTGCCGTAGCAGCATGCGGGAGCCCTGTTGAAAATGTAGCGATCTATCCCAACCCCTCTTCGGGAAAATTTGTCTTATCGTATATGGGCGACAAGACCAGCGTGGTATCGACCGAGATATTCAACGCCATTGGTGAAAAAGTGTATTCGGCATCTGGTTTTCAGACAGATTATGATCTAAGCAATCTAAGCCAGGGTGTATATATTCTTCAGCTGCACCTGCGTTCAAAAATATATACAAAGCAGATTGTCATAAGAAAATAATACCTGATCGCGCGAAAATTCAGTTGGGGAGATCTTTAAGTTTGGCTTCATTAAGAATAAAAATCTTTCCCTCGCGGATATCGATCAATTGCTCTTCTTTAAAGTCTGCAAGGGTCCTGATAAAAGATTCTGTGGCAACACCGATGGATTGCGCCATTTCCCTTCTGGACAAGTTCAACATGATGGGTGTTTCATCCTCTTCCCGGAAATTGGCTATTTGTTGAACAAGACCATAGGCCACTCTTTTTCTCAGGGAACTGTAGGCGAGGTTAAGCAGGTCTTCTTCTTTTTCGAGGACATTCCTGGAAATCATCCGGATAAATTGCTGCGCAACCTGGGTGTCATTGGTAAGCAGTTCGAGAAATTCGGAGGCCGGGATCATCATCAGGCTCGCATCCTCCATCACTTCAGCATTCTCCCGGTAATGGATATCCTCCAGGATGCTGGTATATCCCCAAAAATCTCCTTCGCCGCAAATACGGGTAATGAATTCTTTTCCTTCGTGATTGATTTTATAGATTTTTACTTTGCCGCTGACAATATAATATAATACCATTGGACGCTGGCCCGCCGCATACAACTGGTGTTTCTTTTTGAACTCAAATACTTCTCTTTTGTTCGAAGTGAGTTGAACCAATCCCAGTTCCCCTGCCCGATTGATAAAGTTGTTGATGCCTTCAACGCCAGGTAACGGCATGTTACCCATTTGTGCTGATTTTTTTAACCTCACTTCAATCGCGGTGAGCAATTCGATGCCTTCAAAGGGCTTAACCAAATAATCATCTGCTCCCATCTCCATCCCTTTCCGGATGTCCGGCTTTTCGGACTTCGCTGTCAGGAAAATGAATGGGATATTCCGGGTCTCGTCATGTCTGCTTAAAAGATGGAGCACGCCATACCCATCCAATTGGGGCATCATGATGTCACAGACGATCAGGTCAAAATGTTGGTGCAAAGCCATCTCGGCACCTGATTTTCCATTGTCTGCACTGGAGACCGTATAACCAGATAATTCCAGTATCTCGGTTATGTTCTCTCTTACCAGCAAATTGTCTTCTACGACGAGTATTCGTGCATTCATAAAACAGGCTGAGGTATGCTGATGGTAAAACACGATCCCTTGTCCAGCACACTTTTTATTTGTATTGTCCCTCCGAGCAGGTCCAGGTACTTGGCGATGATGTGCAAGCCCAATCCCGATCCCTGAATATTCTGGGCATTCCTGGCCCTGAAAAAACGCTCGAACAGGTGTTGCTGGTCCTCGATGGATATGCCGATACCTTCATCTTCCACGGAGAGGTTGAAGAGTTTTTCAGACAATTCGACCCTCACAAGAATAACCGCATTTTCTTCTGAAAATTTGATTGCGTTGGAAAACATATTAATCAAAATGCTTTTCAACAGGTGCATGTCGACAAAAACCGTTGATCGCATCAGGCTGGGAATAAGCTTGATCTTTTGTCCCGGTTTAAGGATATGTTCCATTCCATCCATGATGAATTGAATTTCCGTCATACAAATTTCCAGGGAAAATTCCTCTATTTTCACCTGCACTTTTCCTTCCTCCAGTTTGCCGAGGGAAAGAAAGTCTTCCAAAATCCCCTTCATGTCCTCCACCGAATTCTTGATCCTTTGTATATGTTTTTCATTTTTTTCTTCGTATTCCCCGGGCTTGTATTTTCCAAGCAGATAGGCCGAGGAAAGAATCGTACTCAAAGGCGTTCTGAATTCGTGGGATGCTGTCGTAACAAACCGGTACTTAAGTTCACTAAGCTCTTTTTCTGATTCCAGCGCCTCGCCTAATTCTTTTTTTGACCGCTCGAGTTCAGCCAGCGTTTCCCGAAGCAGGGTGGTTCGCTCATCAACCTTTTGCTCAAGTTGCGAATACAGCTGCCGGTTATCACTTAAGGCCCTTTCCAGCTGTTCATTTTTTTGTATCGCGACGGATTCGCTGCGCTTTCTTACCGTGATATCGAAAAAATGAACAGCTGGAAA
>DATHGW010000577.1:0-4350 GCA_035317445.1 Puia sp. | reverse complement strand
TGTTATGAAAGAGGATACCGTGCTACTGAACTATGGATACCAGGGCATGGTCAGCATCATCGATGTATTGTGCGGGCGCCACGATATCGTCGTATATGACGGAGAGTGTCATGCCTGCATCATTGATGGATTACGGCTTCATCCCGGACATCGTTATGTTTACAAACACAACGATATGGAAGACTTTGAGAAGCAACTGCAACGCGCCGGTGCCCTGATTGAGAAGCAAAAGGCCGGAGGCGTGCTGGTGATCACAGAAGGCGTTTTCGGCATGGCGGGTGACCAGGGCCGTTTGAAAGAAATCGCCGACCTGAAAAACAAGTACTCATTTCGCTTATTGGTCGACGATGCACATGGATTTGGCACTTTAGGCAAGACCGGCGCGGGTGCGGGAGAAGAACAAGGCGTCCAGGATAAAATCGACCTGTATTTTTCCACTTTTGCTAAATCAATGGCTTCTATCGGGGCTTTTGTTTCGGGCGAAAAAACGATCATTGATTATATCCGGTATAATATCCGCAGCCAGATATTCGCCAAGAGCCTTCCCTTGCCCTTTGTATTAGGAAACCTGAAACGTCTTGAACTCCTGCGCGAGCAGCCCCAATTGAAAGACCAGCTGTGGAGCAATGCACGGAAACTCCAGTCCGGTCTGAGGGAAAGAGGATTTGATATCGGCAATACCGACTCCGTAGTTACTCCGGTATATATGACAGGCGATGTGCCTGAAGCAACCGCAATGGTTATGGATCTACGCGAAAACTATGGCATTTTTTGCTCCATCGTAGTGTACCCGGTCATTCCAAAAGGGCATATCATTTACCGGCTGATCCCTACTGCAGTACATAACGACGATGATATTGCCAGAACCCTGCAGGCATTTGATGAGACCAAGAAAAAACTTGATGCCGGTGATTATAAAGTGGAGGCCATACCCGATATGGCGGAAGCATAAAAAAAGCCTCCTTTTGAGGGGAGGCCGCACTAATCAAATACCATTAACCATTAAACCTTATCCTATGAAAAGTCAAATATAGCATCTTAGTTTTGTAAAAATGGTTGCATAACATACCTTTTTTCCAACAAAATCATATGAAATTGATCAAGATCAAGTGTATTTTCTACAATTAATCCTCTGGAAGTATACCCGCGGCCTTTTGGGTCAGCCCGTTCCTTTCTCGCCACTCGCTATTCACCACTCGCCCTGGCCTCTACCAACTCGCCTTAAAATCCCGCCGATACTGATCGAAAGGAATTTTCCCATAACCCCCTTCGCCAAAATATTTTGCGATCAATTCAAAATCCTTAGTTTCGAGATAACCGGGAATTGCCTGTGGTTCGCTGCCATCTTCGGGAATGATAATCGTAGTAGGAAAGGCCAGCTTGCCCTGGGTAATATAGACCGCGAAATCATTGGCCTTGTAATGCTCGTTGAACCGGTAGGTTTTTCCGTTCCATGTAAGCGCTTCCTTCGATTCAGCGTTGACACGTACAGGATAGAATTTTTCCTCTACATACCCCGCAACTTTTTTGTTCGAGTATGTTTTTTTGTCCATGACCTTGCACCAGCTGCACCAATCCGTGTACAAATCAATTAAAACAGGTTTTTTTTGATGCTGAAGACTTGCCGCTGCCTCCGTGAGGTTCATCCATTGAATGTGATCGCCGGACTCAGACGGTTTCTGCGCGCAGGAAAATAACATTATCCAGACAGATAAAAAAAACGGGATAAGCTTTTGCATAGTACTTTTGTTTAGACCGAAGGTGAACACCCGTTACATGTTGATGCAAAACTAAACAAATACCATGCACAAAATAGTTGTTGCTATTACAGGGGCCAGCGGCTCATTGTATAGCAGGCTTCTGCTCGATCAGTTGATGCGTTTGAAATCGCAGTGGGCGGAGCTGGCTGTCGTGATGACCGACAACGCCAGGGAAGTGTGGAAGACAGAGCTGGATAACGAATCTTATAAGGAATATCCCCTGCCCTTTTTCCAGCAGAACGATTTTTTCGCAGCGTTTGCGTCCGGCTCAGGACAATTCAATACCATGATCATCATCCCCTGTTCCATGGGTACCCTGGGCAGGATCGCCTCGGGCGTCTCCTCCGATCTGATCACCCGCGCTGCCGATGTGGTGTTGAAAGAAAGAAGGAAATTGATTTGCGTAATCCGTGATACGCCTTATAACCTGGTGCATATCCGGAACATGGAGACCGTTACCCTTGCAGGTGGTATTATTTGCCCGGCGACACCATCCTTCTATAGCAAGCCCGCAACCCTGGAAGCAGTAGCTGCCACCGTAGTAGACAGGGTACTTGACCTGGCTGGCCTGGATGTCAACACTTTCCGCTGGGGGAACTAATTGTTCAGATCCACAACCTCAACACCGGGGTATTTTGATTTGTCAAAAACGAAAGTTGCATCATTGACGACTGCTTTTCCGTTGAGGCTATTGATCGTATAGACATACACGTTACCGCTTTTGTCCAGCAGTTTGCTGCTGTAAATGGAGTTGGTCGATTTATCCACGTAGACATAAATCTTGAAAATGCTCTTCGTTTTATCTACCGGTGTCATTTCAATTTCCTGGACAGATTTTGGCCCCATTTTTTTCATGCCATTCAATTTGTACAGGAATTCCTTATCATAAGTATTGGCGAATATTTTTTGAGGTGTCCAGCTGTTTTGTGAAGGATCGAATTTGGTAAGCGTTACCTCGTTCGCTGATTTATCATAGGTCCAGACGTTATTTCCGTCACAAAAAATTTCCTGTCCGGTGATGGTAACCCGGTACTTATTCCCTTTCATATAGACAGTGCCTTTTTTTGACCCCTGAATATTGCCTTTGGCGTCTTCGATTCTCAGGGTAAATGTTGCCTGGACAGCCTTATATCCCTTTATTTTTTTCGTGACTGCGTCCAGTATTTTTTTTGCATCAGGATCGCTCGTGCCTATGCTGTTGTTCTGTGCGTAGCTTATCGCGGCCAAACTGCCCAACAAAACCAGTGTACAAAATATTTTTTTCATATTGGCAAATTAATTTAATCAATCAGGCCGCAAGATATCCAAAAAGAATGCAATCGCTATGCCACCGGTCTGCATGCCCCTGGTTTGTCAATTCCTGGTGTCGAGGTATTGCTGCAGTTCCATCTCGGATTTATAGAGTACATCACGTGCTTTACTGCCCTGGTTTGGACCCACGATGCCGGAAGCCTCCAACTGATCCATCAAACGACCGGCCCTGTTATAACCCAGTTTCATCCTCCGTTGCAGCAGGGAGGTTGAGCCTACCTGGTTTTGAACGATGAGCCGGGCAGCCTCTTCAAACAGGGGATCCCGGTCCGCGAGATCAAAATCCTTCCCCTCTGTTTCTTTTTCATCGATATATTCCGGCAAAAGAAATGCCTGTGGATATCCCTGCTGCTTGCCAATGAATTCCACAATTTGCTCTACTTCCGGCGTATCAACAAAAGCGCATTGCAAGCGTGTTATTTCCCCATTGTAAGAAACCAGCATATCTCCCTTCCCAATCAGTTGCTCGGCGCCTCCGGTGTCCAGGATCGTCCTTGAATCTATCTTGGAGGATACCTTAAAGGCGATGCGGGCGGGAAAATTAGCCTTGATGGTTCCCGTGATGATGTTCACCGAAGGCCGCTGCGTGGCGATGATCAGGTGCATGCCAACGGCACGCGCCAGTTGAGCAAGTCTTGCCATGGGCATTTCCACCTCCTTGCCCGCCGTCATGATCAGGTCGGCAAACTCATCGATCACGAGCACGATAAAGGGCAGGTATTGATGCCCTTTTTGGGGGTTCAACCTTCGTTTGATGAATTTGTCGTTGTATTCTTTGATGTTCCTCGCCCCTGCTTCTTTTAGCAGGTCATAGCGGTTATCCATTTCGATACACAAGGCATTCAGCGTGTGAATCACTTTTTTGGTATCCGTAATGATGGCTTCTTCTTCACCAGGCAGCTTAGCCAGGAAATGCTTTTCAATCAGCCTGTACAGGCTGAGCTCGACTTTTTTGGGGTCTACCAGCACCAGTTTAAGTTGTGAAGGATGCTTTTTATATAAAAGGGATACCAGGATCGCGTTCAATCCAACCGATTTTCCCTGGCCTGTTGCGCCGGCCATGAGCAGGTGTGGCATTGCCGTCAGATCCACAATAAAATTTTCGTTGTCGATTTTCTTGCCGATCGCAATCGGGAGGTTAAAGACGTTGTGTTGAAATTTTTCCGACGAAAGCAATGTTCGCATACTCACGACCGTCTTCCTGACATTGGGCACTTCAATACCGATGGTCCCTTTGCCCGGAATAGGCGCGATGATCCGGATGCCCAGGGCCGCGAGG
>DATHGW010000576.1:0-2834 GCA_035317445.1 Puia sp. | reverse complement strand
ATAATTTCCGGCCTGGTAATATCCAGCCTGGCCCATTCTCTCTTTCCGTTGTTTTCCCGGATGACCATGATGTTGTCGCGTCGGCCAAAAAAAGTCATATCACCAGACAAGGCAAGCGCTTCAAGCAAATTAATTTTTTCTCCGGGGATGCTGATTATACCAGGCTTGGAAACTTCACCCAACATGGGAAACTTGTAGTTCAGGAAACGGATATTGTAATATGGATTAGTGAGGTACTCCTTCAATCGGGAATCGAGGGTATCTTTGAGCTGGGCCTTATTTAAACCCTCCACATGCACAAGACCGAGGCCTTGAAAAACAATATTGCCATTTTCATCTACCTGGTAACCTGTTCCTGCAGGAGAGCTCCCCGAAATTCCCTGCAGTCCGGATACACCTGCGCCTGCGGATGCCCCAACGATCACCGATTGGTTATACATCTTAGTCGCCTCGGGATTGTCACTGAACACAATAATGCTCAGCAAATCTCCTTTGCGTATGACCGGTTCAATGGCATTGATCTGACTAAGTTTAGCCGTATCAAAAGCCCCTTGCATATACGTAAGCTGGCGCGTGTTTCCGCAAGAGGTCGTCATCAAAAAAATTCCAAAAACGAGTAAGAGTGGAAGAAAGGTTTTTCGCACTAGAGCTAGCATATACTTTGGGTTAGAAAGATTATTGTCAAACCTACGGGGAAAAGTTGATAAGTTGACTGGTTGATAGGTTGATTGACTCAACTATTCACCTCGACATTCGACTTTTTAACAAACGCCACCATCGAATAACCGATGCTCTCAATGATCACCTGCACTTTGTTTCCCTGCACCTTTATTACCGTGGCATCCTTGTCCATAAAAATGCCCTGGCGGATCTTTACTTTGCTTTTGGGTTGCAGGTCGATCGGCGAGGCAGTAACGTTCTCATATTCATTTAAGAATTTGCGGATCACTTCGATCTCGTGGTTACGCACGACGGCGGGCTTGCCCAGCCAGTATACAAAGTTGACCACGCCCTGGGTCATGCGCACCTGGGTCTGCTCCGCAACCGTTGTGCGTACGAAAACATACGACTTGAACAGGGGCTCTTCTACCGTTTTCATCCGGTCGCTCCATTTTTTTGTCACCTTGTTCAGCGGACAATAACTTTCAATATTTTTTTCTTCCAGCAGCCGGTGCACTTTTTTTTCCCACCTGGGCTTGGTGTAGACGGCATACCAGGACTTGCTACTACTCATCTATGAAATGTAAAATATTAAATGTAAAATCTAAAATGTAAAAGTATATCCTAACATGCCCTTTTACATTTTGCATTTAGTATTTTACATTTTACATTCCCCGAGGGCAGGGCTTCGCCACCTCAGTCACAGTTTTATTTTGTAACTGATTGATCATACGCCGGTTCTGCAATGACCGGTCAACCCCTCAAAAGGAAAAGGATATCCATGAGCATTTATTCATCGCCCATGATACCCTTTCCAAATAATGTATAAGTATACAATTGTACGTCAACGTATTCTCCACAGGATGCGTCTGTTGTTTTGATGACCAAATTCGACCCACTGTCCAAACCCTTCCGGCCATTTGGGAAATCGCTCGTTTCCACTATTAGAAAATAAGATACCAGATTTATCCCCTGCAAATATAATAGATTTTAATATTTTAAAAATCATAGATTATTTATTGAAAAACAGTCTTTTAACCCGTTCAAAAATATGTATCTTGGAAGGCCTTCCCGGTTCTAATAACCGGGAGCCAGACCAATGAATAATCAGCGATTTTATTCCCTCGATCTCTTTCGCGGCATTACCGTCGCTTTTATGATTTTGGTGAATAATGCCGGCAATGGGGAAAATATTTACACACCCCTGGAACATGCCTCCTGGTATGGATGCACCCCTACCGACCTGGTTTTTCCCTTCTTTTTGTTCGCGGTCGGCAATGCTATGGCATTTGTCATGCCAAGACTGGAAGCGGCCGGGGATGCGGCATTCCTCAAGAAAGTACTTAGCCGCAGCCTATGGATTTTCGGCATCGGCTTCTTCCTCAACTGGTTCCCTTTCGTACGCTGGCATGGCGACCAATTGCTGTTCAGGCATTGGGTGAACCCGGATAACCCCGAAACCGGGGTGCGGATCATGGGCGTATTGCAACGCATCGCGCTCTGCTACCTGTTTGGTTCATTGATCATCTACTATTTAAAGATCAGGGGCGCTTTCGTGCTGGCGTTCATCATGCTGATGGGCTATTGGGTCCTTTGCCTGGTCTTTGGCGCCGCCGGGGACCCCTATAGTTTGCAGGGATATTTTGGCAACGCCATCGACAAGGCGATCCTGGGGCTTCCGCACCTGTATCGCGGCGAACATGTTCCTTTCGAACCCGAGGGCATCGCGAGCACCCTGCCCGCCATCGTACAGGTGATCTTCGGATATTTTGTGGGGAATTTCATCGTACAGAAGGGTAAGACCTATGAAATGGTCACCAAATTATTTGTGGCCGGCTGTCTGCTGGTCTTCCTGGGCTATTGCTGGGATATGGTTTTCCCTATCAACAAAAAGATCTGGACCAGCTCTTATGTCGTATATACATCCGGGTTAGCCATGCTCTTTCTGGCCGTTTTGATCGACCTGGTCGAATTCAGGAATTTCCGCGGCGCCTGGACAAAGGCCTTTGATGTGTTTGGCAAGAACCCGCTCTTTATTTATTTCCTGAGCGGATTTGTTCCACGACTGCTCGGATTGATCCACTGGCGTGAAGGCTTGGATGAGCATGGTGCGCCCGCATACATCACGCCGCTACGCTGGTTTTATGAGCACATCTGCCGTCCGGTTTCGGATA
>DATHGW010000575.1:0-2500 GCA_035317445.1 Puia sp. | reverse complement strand
CGGATGCAGAGACAGTTAATATCACGATGGAAAATGCCGCGATACTCACGAAGGCGGGCATTCCGGTTTCCATCGAAAGTGGTTACGAAGCTTATGTGCCCAAAACAAGGGTGATCTTATTTGAGGCGGCGGTGGCCACGGGTCGCGGAGGATTGCCTTATGACGAGGCGCTCAAGGCCATAACGATCCATCCCGCAAAATTGCTGGGACTGGACAAACATATCGGATCGATCGAAAAAGGAAAAGATGCAGATCTTGTATTGTATAATGGAGATCCCTTCGAATACCTAACCAAAGTCTGCAAGGTGATTATTGATGGTCAGCTCGTGAGCGACAATTGTCATTGACTGGATTCTTTCTTGTCATTCCGACCCCCTGTCCCACCCAGGGCGGGAAGGCGGAGGAATCAGCGAAGGAGGGTCTCTTTATTTTTCTGAAAATACTTGCACACGGGCCGCAGGCCACATTCGGCACATTTCGGGTTTCGCGCGACGCAGGTATACCGGCCGTGCAAGATCAGCCAGTGGTGTGCGACGTGGATCAGTTCGCGCGGAATAAAAGCAATCAATTGTTTTTCTGTGGCCAGCGGCGTTTTGGCGCCGATCGTCAGGCCAATCCTGGCCGACACCCTGAAAACATGTGTGTCGACAGCCATATTCGGTTGATCATCCACGACAGAAGTAATGACATTGGCTGTTTTTCGGCCCACGCCGGGCAACTGCATCAACTCATCTACAGTAAGCGGTACTTCACTATGAAAGTGTTCCACAAGCATTTTCGACATGCCGAGGAGGTGCCTGGTTTTGTTGTTAGGATAGGATATACTTTTGATAAGAGGGAATAAGTCGTCAAAACTGGCCTGGGACATGGTTTCCGGATCCGGATATTTTTCAAAAATAGCCGGGGTGGTCATGTTGACTCTTTTGTCTGTGCACTGCGCAGACAAGATAACGGAAACCAATAACTGAAAGGGATTGTTATAGATCAATTCCGTCTCAGCAGCCGGGTTGTGTTCCTGAAAATAATTCAATACGAATTCAAATCGTTCTTTCCTGGTCATTACATACAAATGACCACGAATTTACGGGAATCGGTATGTTCATTCAGCTCAGGAATGGCCAACAGATTCAACGGCTGTTTCCCGTGCATAATTTAAAACTTTCAGGATAATTTCCATGCGGGGAGCGACGATGACTTTGTCCAGTTGTTGAGTGGAAGATTGCAGCTCGTGCATTTTTTCCCGAAGTGTCCAGTCCTCCTTAAGCGCTGTTTCGATGGCAGCGGTCAGGTCGGGGGAAGACTCTTTATACAAATACAGTAAAAGATCCTCCGGTGTAAAGAGTGTCATAGGCGAAACCATTTAATGTCCTAATTTGTCCGAGTGAGTAAAAGTAAATATGAAACGTCCGTATATATAAACGACCTAAAGGCCTCGTTATTGCCTGTCGTTCAAAAATAAATGATACCAGGTTTCTTTTTAGTATGAAAGGGTCAACAGGGGCGATTTCGCAGGGGAAACCTACTTCTCACGTATCAGGTAAACATCCTCATTATCACGCTTCATCAGGTACTTTTCGCGGGCATATTTCTCAAGGAGGGTTGGATCGGATTTCAGCTGTTCCAGCTCATATTTAACGGCTGTAATCTGGGCTTCATAGTATTTTTTGCTCTGTTCCAGCTTCTTCAACTCCACTTTATGCCGAAATTCCGTGGTGATCACGTCGCGGTCATCAACAAACAGGATCCATATGGCAAATCCGGCCGCCGTCAGGAAGTATTTGTTTTTCAACCAGGAAGGGATATGGGACAGGAACTTCATGCTTTCCCAAATTTAATTTTTCCTTTTGGATAAACCCCATTTTTTCCGAGGATTTCTTCAATCCTGATCAATTGGTTGTATTTGGCAATGCGATCCGTGCGGCTGGCAGAGCCGGTTTTGATCTGACCACAATTGAGGGCCACGGCAAGGTCGGCAATGGTGGTATCTTCTGTTTCACCGCTACGATGACTCATAATAGTATTATAACCATTGTGTTGTGCAAGGGTGACGGCATTGATGGTCTCGGTGATGGTGCCGATCTGGTTCACTTTCACCAGCAGGCCATTGGCCACACCTGTATCAATTCCCTTTTGCAGCCTCAGCACATTTGTTACAAACAGGTCATCTCCAACAAGTTGTACCTTGTCCCCCACGGTATCGGTCAGGTTTTTCCATCCGGCCCAATCGTCTTCGGCCATCCCGTCTTCAATGGATGCGATCGGATATTTCTTGACCCATCCTTCCCAAAATTTAACCAGTTGGTCGCTGCTCAATTCTTTGCCACTGCTTTTATGAAAAACATATTTCTTCTTCCTGCTGTCCCAGAGTTCACTGTTGGCTGCGTCCATGGCGATGACGATCTGGGTGCCGGTCTTGAATCCGGCCGCCCTGATGGCTTCCAGCACGGTTTCGATGGCTTCTTCGTTGCTCTGGATATTGGGGGCAAATCCACCCTCATCG
>DATHGW010000574.1:0-3380 GCA_035317445.1 Puia sp. | reverse complement strand
CGCCCAGCTGTATCAGAAAAATCATCGAATCAGCTGAAGGATAGTAAGCGTTTTAACGCTCCGAAATTCTAATTCACTATGCTTCGGAATAAGGGGGGAGGTCACGCCGTAAGGCGTGAAATGTATTAAAGACTAGGAATTGGGGGAGAGTCATCGAGAAATAGAACAAAGTATAAAACTGCCCAAATTATTATAATGATAATAGAGGTGTAAATAATTTTTTTTATTTCAGTTTTGTTCAATTTCATTTTAAAAATTAAAGCCGCTAGGATGGCAGTCCGTAACGGCTAAATGATTTGATTGACATTTAAAGGTAGCCTTTTTATGTCAAATAGCTTTTTGTATTGGCTGAACGACAATTTTAATTTATTGAGAAAAGTGCATACCTTAAATGGTATGGCAAAACAAGAGGTAAGGTGGAAACCTCCTTTGGAAGTTTCTGATAAGGCTACAATTGAAGAATTAAAATTCGTATTTGATCAAGCCACAAAGAGGGTTGAGCAAACAGCAAAAGAAGGTGACGACTTCTACCAAAAAGGCATAGGTATAATCAGTATTGCGCTTCCGGTATTATCTGCCCTAATTGGATATATCGCGTCAAATTTTAAATTTAGCCCTCAAATATTTGGCGCCATTCCTGTAAGTATTATCCTTTGGAGAGTTTTATCTAAACTTAAAAATATAGTCATACCTAAAAGGTACCTTGGCTCTGGATCTTCACCAGAAACATTAGTAATAAAAGATTTTTATGAAAATTTAGAGCAAAATAAAACGCCTGAATGGTATATGTTAATGAGCGAAATAATAATGTATCAGGATAGGTTAGATATTAATATGCTTAACAATAAGGTAAGAAAAGACAAATTGATTGAATGCTATAATTTGTTGTACTCAATACCAATTGTGGTAATTGTAGCGATTGCTATTTATTATCTCATTTATTCTCTAAATCCTTAGAACTTGGAGTTCCTTTATTATCATTAAAATTATTTGAATAACCCCTTGGCTCATTGCTTGGAGGTATAGGCTTTGGTGCCTCTGGCTGATTGGGTAGAGGTGTAGGTTGACTTTGAGTATTGTCAGCGGGTTTACCTTGTTGTTCGTTGTCTGTTGCCATAATATCAAAATTACCATTTATTACTCTCTTCCGTATTCTGTATTCAAATAGAAGCGTGGGCTTTTTTCTTTTTTCCTACAGCCCGAAGGGGCTAGTTAACATAAAATTAAGTTATCAGAAAATCTTCAAAAGCGTCCTTGCCGGGTTTTATAGGATTTTTTTGAATAAAAGGTTTAAACCAAAAAAATCCTATAAAACCCGGCAAGGACAATCTAATATGTCATTTTTTGATAACTCTATATTATGTTAAGACAGCTTAGCCGTTTCGTAAATTTTGCCTTACGAAACGAAGGGAAGGCAGCGTTGGCAAAGAAAAAAGAAAAAACCGGAGGAATCCGAGCCGAAGGCGAGGGAAAAACTATCTCAAAGAAAATAACTTTGAATTTTGATTGTTCTTCGATAAATGAAGATATGCGCTTTATAGTTTCGTCTTTACCGCAATAGACTGAATTTTCTGTGCCAATTCATCATCAAAATCTTTTGCAGAAATTTTGACTGCTTGAGAAAGGTTTCCCGATTCAATTATTATTACCCCCAGAGAATTATTAATTTCTTCTTCCAAAGAGCGAAGTGCCCACATGATTTTATATTTTGTAGCTACCATCATGTGATAATGAACCATTTCCGCTAAATCATTTAATGGTTTTGGAAATTCCTCCGAATTAATTTCAGAATCTCCGATTTTGTAATAAACTCTCATACTTGCCTGAAAGTTACCTGTATTTGTATTCAATAGAAGCCAAGCCTTTTTTCTTTCTTTCTTTACTCGTGGCTCATGTGCGGCTGTTTAACATAATATAAATTATAGGACAATAATATACTTATTTATGATCCATCGTTGCCGCGTATTTTGGCTCCAAGGCTTATCTTGAATGCCAATCATTCTCGACATCCTGATTCATGGACTTAAAAAAAACAATCCTGGCAGAACATTCCAAAGCCCAAACCGAAAAAATTGTGCGGTACGTTGGCAATGACCCAAAACGTTTTGCAGAATTGATCAAATTGTTTTTTGAAGGCGAATACCGGATCACCCAGCGCGCCGCCTGGCCGATGAGCTATTGCGTCAGAGCGCATCCTGCGTTGATCAAGCCCTATTTCAAGCCCCTCGTCAAAAACCTGGAGAAAAAAAACTTACACGATGCCGTGATACGCAATAGCCTGCGGCTTTTGCAGGATATCGCCATTCCGAAAGTTTATCACGGCCGGCTGATGACAATTTGCTTTGACTATATTCAATCCAATGAAATGCCTCAGGCCATCAAAGCCTTTTCATTAAGCATACTCCATAATTTTTCAAAACAATATCCGGAGATCTTGCCAGAATTAAAGCTGATCGTACAGGAAAGATGGCCACATGAAAAAGCTGCCTTCCGGTCAAGGGGGAAAAGAATTCTGGACTATACTTCCTGATTCCTTATTCCTTATTACTTATTTCCTTCCCTGGCTTATTGAACTCCCTGAACATCAATCGCAGCGACTGATCATACGTGACATAATTATACAGCCAATTCAGGAATACGAACAAACGATTTTTCACACCGAGGATCAGCATCAGGTGAAGACTCATCCAGATCATCCAGGCGAAAAATCCGCCGAGATGCAATTTGGGTTTGGGAATATCTACGACGGCTTTGTTGCGTCCCACCGTAGCCATCGTGCCTTTATCAAAATATTCAAAGTCGCCGGGAGCCTTGCCGCCGTCGGCCATCCACAGCAGGTATTGGGCCAGGTGTTTCCCCTGCTGGATCGCTGCTGAAGCCAGCTGCGGATGACCCTGGGGATATTTTGGCGTTTCCATCCAAGCCAGGTCCCCGATGACATAAATATTGTCCGACCCGGACATTTTATGATTGCGGTCCACTTTGATCCTGTTGCCCTTCATGATCAGCCCGGGGTTAATGCCCTGGGGAACATTTCCCTTGATGCCTGCAGCCCAGATCACGGTGTTGGAAACAATCGTTTGTCCATTTTGCAAAGTAACCGTGGTACCGTCATAATTTTTTACCACGGTATTCGTCATAACGGTTACGCCTATCTCCTCCAGGTACTCACGGGATTCCTTAGAGGATTTTTCACTCATCGCTGCCAGGGTCTTTGGTGAGCCTTCCAGCAGGTAGATCTTCATTTTGGAAAAATCAATCTCGGGATAGTCTTTCGGCAGTACAAATTTTCTCATCTCTGCGATGGCTCCGCTGAGCTCCACACCCGTTGGACCGCCACCCACCACCACGATGGTCAGATATTTTTCCCTGGCCGCATC
>DATHGW010000573.1:0-5442 GCA_035317445.1 Puia sp. | reverse complement strand
ACAAACGAATCTCCAGTTTGTCCCCGCTGATCTGGCCATCCACTAAAATGTCCGATGCGCCTGAACCACTCAGCCGGTCGATGGATTTAAAGGAGACATAGGCTTTTAGTTGCTTGTCTCCGCTGGTCCATTTCCATCCTTCTCTTTCAAGCCAGATCCGGAGTACACCATTCTTTACTTCGGTGCGGATCAGGTCGCGGTATTTGGTATCTCTTGCGCTCACCGCAACGGCTTCTTCCTTACCCTGGCTCAGGTACAGATTGATGGCGCTGGAAACTTCAATCGCGTGAAAGCCTTTTGCATCCCGGGCCTGCGCATTCGGATCATTGATAATCGTCTGCTGCGCCAACAGGCTACCGGTGACCATTATACCCACGATAAAAACCAACCATTTTTTCATATCATTCATTTAATTTTCTTTCGCAAATAAAAACAGCGCTTATCTCCGGGAAACTTCTCCCCCGCTACTGGTGCTGATGTCTTTGATCACACCATTGCCCTTAAAATAGATCTGCCCTCCGCTGCTTGCGGAAGCAACCAATTCCTTGTTCACGGTTACCTTCAGGGATGCGCCGCTGCTGGTGCTCGCATCACATTGTTCGGTGGTCAGATCATAGCCCCTGAATGTACTTCCGCTGCTGGCTTCGATGGTAAAATTAGTGGCTGTTCCCGAAACCTTTGCTTCGGCGCCGCTGTTTTGGTCCACTTTTAAAGTTGTCGATTCCACCCTTCCGTCAAAATGTGCGCCACTGGAAAAATCAAATGAAAGCGTGCCTGATTTGATGGCGCCATCCACTTCGACTTCGGCACCTGAATTGGCTTTGAGCAGATCCAGGACTTTACAGGATACATAAGCGCGGAGATTTTTCCCGTCTGAGTTCCAAGGTTTATCATGATCGTAGTAAATCTTTAAAATGCCGTTGTCAACCTCAGTTTTGATCCTGTCGATGTATTCCCGTTGTGATGCGCTTACGGCCACCGCCTCTTCATTACCCTGGGAGAGATAAAGATGAATACCATTGGAGATTTTGATGCCATGAAACCCTTTCACATTCCTGGCCTGGGCATTCTTATCATTGTAGGTTTTTTGCGCCATAGCTGCGGATAAAACCAGGCAGCTCAACAAGGCTAAAGCAATTCTTTTCATGTGTTGTTTTTAGAAAAATGATTGGAATGGTTAACTTCTTTTTTTAACACTGCCAGATCCGCTGGACCTCACCTGCGAAATAACGCCGGACCCCTTATAATAAATATCGCTTCCTCCGCTGGCATGGGCATTCAGCGTTTTGTTGACTGTTATTTCCGCATCGCTGCCACCACTCGCTTCAATGGTGCAGGTTTCAGCCGCAAGGTCATAGCCCTTCAGATCACTTCCACCACTGGCGTCAACAGTAAGGTTGGTCACCGTTCCGGAAATATCCACGTCCGAACCGCCGCTTTGATCTATGGAAAGATCGCGGATATCCACTTTCCCCTTCAGGTCGCTGCCACCTGAAAGGTGGATACCCAACTTGTCTGTTTTGATCAATCCTTCTAAAGAGACATCGGAACCCCCGGAGGCTTTTAATTCATCCAGGGTTGTCGCCGAAACATAGGCCTTCAATTTGGGGCTGGAAAAGCCCCAGATCATATGAGACCCGGTGTTCTGCAAATAAATTTTCAAGACGCCGTTCTCCACTACAGTCTGGATCTGATCCCGGTATTCATTTCTAGACGCGCTGACAGCCACAGCTTCCGGGCCCTGGCTGAGATAGAGGTCAATGCCCCCGGATATGCGAACCGCATGAAATCCCCTGACATCGCGACTTTGCGCGTTTTTATCATTGATCAGCTTTCCATTTTGTGCAATAGACAAAAAACCGATGCCAGTGCAGGCAGCCATTAGAAGAATTTTTTTCATGTGCATAGTTTTAGTGAAAGACCCGGTCATGCAATGAATGTTGCATCCCGGGCAATTAATCCCGGTTATATTCAGACGGGAATGGACGGAAAAATGTTACATTAATCACAAATCATTATCTTTGTAGCTGATTTTCAGTTCCCGGGGTGCTGCCTGATTGGTCATAGGACCTAATAGGCGGCTGAGATTACACCCGTAGAACCTGATCAGGGTAATGCCTGCGCAGGGAAGGTGGTTTTCCTATTTCATACTCTTCTCTTCACTTTCGCAGCCGGATCAGGATTTACGGGATTTTATCACGTTAAATTCTATCCAGGATGAAACAGTTACTACTCATGCTGTGCTTTTACGCTATGGGCCGCCAGGCCATCGCCCAGATCCACGTTAAAGGAAAAGTTATTGATGCCTTAACCGGTTCGGTGTTAGCGGGCGCGACCATCGAATCCCCAACTTTGGGAAATACACTCACCAACGATGCCGGAATTTTTACGCTGGGAAGCATTAAACCCGGAACTTATTTGCTCAGGATTTCCAATGTGGGATACAGGGGCTGCGATTCCCTGGTCAGCATCGAACAGGATGTGCCCATTACAATCCGCCTCGAAAGAATTGATCTGTTTATGCAACCGATTGAAGTGCGGGCATTGAGGGCTGGCGAGAAAGCCCCGTTCACCAAGACCAACCTGTCCAAAAAAGAAATCGAAGCCGTGAATCTTGGCCAGGATCTGCCTTTCATTTTAAATCAAACCCCTTCCGTTGTCGTCAATTCGGATGCGGGCAATGGTGTAGGGTATACCGGAATTTATATCAGGGGCACCGATGCAACCCGTATCAACATGACCCTGAACGGAATACCTTACAACGATGCCGAATCACAGGCAATCTATTTTGTCGACCTGCCCGATTTTGCCTCCTCAGTCAACAGCATACAGGTGCAACGCGGTGTAGGAACTTCCAGTAACGGAGCGGGTGCATTTGGCGCCACGATCAATTTTTCAACCAATGAGTTTCAGGAAAAGCCTTATGCTGAGATCAACAACAGCTTTGGATCATTCAACACCTGGAAGAACACGATCAAACTGGGATCAGGATTGATCGGCGATCATTTTACCCTGGATGCGAGACTATCGCGCATCAGCAGTGATGGCTTCATCGACCGGGCCTCGAGCAACCTGCGCTCGCTTTACCTGTCTGCTGCCTGGCTTTCAAAAAATACATCTCTCCGTTTCAATCTCCTGACCGGAACAGAAAAAACCTACCAGGCCTGGAACGGCATTCCCGAAGCCAAGGTCAGGGGCGATCTACCGGCGCTGGAAACACACTATGCAAACAATATCGGTGTGCTCTATTTCACCCCACAGGATTCGGCAAATCTTTTCGGAGCCAATAACCGGACATACAATTATTTTACTTATCAAAACCAAACGGACAATTACCAGCAGGACCACTATCAATTGTTCTTTAACCACCAGTTCAATGAAGGGCTTTCGCTGAATACGGCCGGTTTCCTGACGCGTGGCCGGGGCTACTACGAAGAATACAAATCGCAGCAGAACTACGCTGACTATGGCCTGGCGCCGCCCGTTATTGCGAATGACACGATCAGCAGCACCGACCTGGTCAGACAGAAATGGCTCGACAATTATTTTTACGGAGGCATTTTTTCGCTTCAATACAAAAAAGCCGGAACACAAATTACCGTCGGGGGCGGATGGAATCAATATGACGGCCAGCATTATGGAAACATCATCTGGTCTGCAAACGGAGGCATTCCCAAAGATGACAAGTATTACGATAGCCCTGCACATAAGAACGATGTGAATGTATATGCAAAATGGCAGCAGGCCTTATCTGCCCAATGGAACCTTTTTGCCGACATGCAATACCATCAGGTGCATTATCGCATAGAGGGATTCGATGACAATCCTTCGGTTCAGGTAGACCAGACATACCATTTTTTTAACCCTAAGGCGGGGATCACTTATTCGAACCATGATTGGCAGGCTTATTTTTCTTATTCGCGGGCCAGCCATGAACCGAACAGGGATGATTTTGAAGCCGGCATCCATGAACAACCCAAACCCGAGACCCTGCGGGATTTCGAGCTCGGATTGCAAAAGAAAAACAGCCAGCACTCCTGGGGGGTAACGACATACTATATGCGCTATAAAGACCAATTGGTGCTGACCGGAAGGATCAATGATGTGGGTTCCTATACAAGGACCAATATCCCACGGAGTTATCGGCTGGGTATTGAATTGGAAGGCAGCATCAAACCGGTCGCATGGTTTTCGGCCGATGCAAACCTGGCCCTGAGTGAGAATAAAGTGTTGAATTATACTGAATACATCGACGATTATGACAACGGCGGACAAAAGACGAACACGTATTCCAAAACAAATATCGCCTTTTCACCATCCGTGGTCGGCGCAGCAGGTCTTCATTTTTTCCCATTAAGAAATTTTGAGATCAGTCTGCTTGGAAAATATGTCGGCAAAGAATACCTGGATAATGCTCAGAAAGAAGATCGCAGCCTGAACGCATATTATGTCCAAAACTGCAGACTGATCTATACTATTCAGGCCAAATCCATTCGTGAGATCAATCTCGTGTTTCAACTGAATAATGTCTTCAACAAGCAATACGAGCCCAACGGGTATACATACAGCTATTTATACGGAGGCCAGTTGGTGACAGAAAATTTCCTGTTCCCCATGGCGGGCATAAATTTCATGATGGCGGTGAATGTGAAGCTGTAAGGTTGATTAACAGAGTTCACCGGTTTGTTTTTATCGGTCTACATTCACATCCGTATGTACAGAGCCTTTGCTCGCGCTATAGATAAAATGATCTTTGCCCCCTTTGATGAATTTTTCTTTGTATTTTTTGTGGAGGGCATTCGATTGCTGCAATTTGTTAACAACAAGTTTATCGTTGTCCAATTCAAAAGAAGCCTGGTCTTTGTTTTGAATGAGGTTATCGTCTAAAAGATCCTCTAGGATGGGATCAATAAGGCTCCTCGAGCCCGAAAGATACGCCCGATCAGCCAGCAGCTTGTCCATGTTTGATTTTTTCAATTGAACCTCGTTTTCCATCGCCAGTTTCTTCAGCAGGTCTACCTGGTTTTGCTGGTTGAATTGCAATTCCTGCAGAGATTTTTCATTTATCTTCGACTGTTCCATGTCCAGCAGGCTTTTTTGTAATTCAACCATTTTCTCCTTCTGAACATCCTGCAATAATTCCATCTCTTTTTGATTTTTAATCAGCATGTCCTTATCCGCTTCAAATGCCCTGAAAGACTCTATTTTCTGTTCTTCAATCACTTTGCGCAGCAGGGGTTCCATTTCCGCAATTTTTTCGGCAGATAAAGGATTTTCATTCTGATATGCCCTGATAATCTTGTCGTCCTTGGTTTCGATACGCCATCCATCTCTTATATAGATCACTACCCCATCTTCGTCGATGATAAATTTACCGCCCTTCTTCCTCGAAGGCGTTGTATCATTTGTTGCTTCCTGGACCGAAGCACTAATATTTTCAAC
>DATHGW010000572.1:0-3254 GCA_035317445.1 Puia sp. | reverse complement strand
GCTGGCCCTGAATATATATGCGGGAGTCGGCTATTACCTCGATTACCACTGGAATATCAAGGAGGAGGGACAGCCTGACGGAAGCGAATCGGATGCAAAGAAATATGGATTACCCCCTACCTCCACGTCCTCGGGCCCGGTGCTGAACCTGTTATATGATAACCGGAAAAATTCGATCAACCCCCAGGGTGGCCTTTATGCGAATATACTATACCATCCCAATTATGTTTTTATGGGCAGCGATGCGAACTGGCAGTCCATGACCATTGACGTTAGAAAGTATTTCCGTTTCCCTAACAGCAGGAGTATCCTGGCTTTCTGGAACTATGACTGGCTTACGCTTTCCGGCAAACCGCCTTATCTTGATTTACCCAGTACCGGCTGGGACAATTACAATAATACCGGCAGGGGCTATATCCAGGGTCGATTCAGGGGCGAGAATATGCTCTACCTGGAAACTGAATTTCGTTTTGCCATTACACGCAATGGATTATTTGGCGGCGTGTTATTTGCCAATGCCCAAAGCGTCTCCAACTATCCGGCAAATGATTTTGATGCCATTTGGCCTGCTGCCGGTCTTGGGTTACGCATCAAGGTGAATAAACATTCCAATACCAATATCGCCATTGACTATGGTTTCGGCCTGGGCGGTTCCCGTGGATTTTTTGTAAACCTCGGAGAAGTTTTTTAAACAGGCAGTTGATTACCTCATCAGTTTCGCGCCGTCTTCGATCTGCATCACATAGTATTCAGGAACGATATTGAATTGCTTTTCATAGGCAGTTCTCATGCTGAGTACAAATTCATCAACGAAGTCATCCTGCACAATATTGATGGTACAGCCACCGAAACCGCCACCCATCTGTCTTGATCCAACATTGCCCTTCAGCGTCCGGGCATGCGCCACCAAAAAATCAGACTCTTTGCAGCTCACTTCATAAAGCTTGCTCAATCCATCGTGCGCCAAAAACATGTTTTGTCCGAAAGATGCCAGGTCTCCTTTTGCCAGCGAGACACAGCCTTGCAGCAGCCTGCTGTTCTCATCCACAATAAAGTGACAGCGACGGTAAACGATCTCCGGCATCTGCTCCCTGCACCGCGCCAATTGTTCCAGGCTGGCATCACGGAGTGAATGGGTCGAGGGGAAGATCTTTCTCAATACGGCAACGCCCTCTTCGCACTGTTCGCGGCGCAGGTTGTATTCAGACCCGGCGAGGGAATGGCTAACCATCGTGTTCACCAGTACAATTTTATAATCGGGAAAATGAAAGGGAATGTATTCATAAGCCAGGCTGCGGCAGTCCAGCTTCATCAGGTGACCCGCCTTTCCATGCATGCTGGCAAATTGATCCATGATGCCGCATTGAAGACCCGCGAAATCGTGTTCGGTTTTTTGTCCGGTCAGCGCAATGCTCATCCTGCTCAGGCCGAGTGTGAACAGTTCATTCATCGCCACGCCGAAGGCAGAGCAGATCGCGGCAGAGGAACTCATGCCCGCTCCAATGGGTATGTCGCCTTCGATGAGTACATCCATTCCCGTTATGGCATGGCCCATTTGTGAGAGCTGGTAAGCCATACCCAGCAGGTAAGTGGGCCAGCCTTGAACGGGCCGGATGTCCTGGAGCGCACAGCTAAATTCCTGCTGGTATTGTGTGGCGTAGAAATTTAAAGTCTGCCGATCATTTTTCGCGATGGCCACATAGATCTTCTTGTCAATTGCGCCTGGCAGTACAAAACCCTCGTTGTAGTCAGTATGTTCGCCAATGAGGTTCACCCGGCCGGGTGCGGCAGCGACCAAGGCTTCTTTTTCGAATCTTTGATGGAATTCACGGCGAATCTTCGATACCATACCGGAAAAATACTGATTTTCTCTACATTGCATCTCTATACTTATATATGCATTATTCCATCGGCCATATACAGGAAGCAGGATTCAAGCTGGTCATTTTAAAAGATGAACAGTCGGGCAGCGAAGTTGCGCTGCTGCCACAGTTTGGGGCTTTGATACATGCCTTCAGGATAAAAACCAATGAGGGTCTCTTCAACGTGATCGATCACTACGAGAACCTGGACAGACTTCAAAAAGAACTCCCGGGATCTTTTAAAGGATCAAAACTTTCGCCCTTTCCCTGCAGGATCCCCGAAGGGAAATACAGTTTTGACGGAAAGCATTATGAGTTCGGGAATAAGTTTATGGATGGATCGGCGATTCACGGCCTCTTGTATGATAAGCCGTTTACGGTTACCGATGAAATGGCGGGTAAGGATTCGGCGACGGTGAGCATGGAATACAGGTACCGGCAGGACGATCCGCAATATCCTTTCGATTATACCTGCCGGGTAGTATATACCTTGTTCCCCGACGCGTTGCTGCAGGTGCAGACGATCCTGGTGAATGAAGGGCGTTCGGTCATGCCCATTGCAGACGGCTGGCATCCGTATTTTCGTCTGGGTGGAAAGCTGGATGAATGGATGTTGCATTTCGGTGCTTCGGCTATGGTTGAATTTGACGAGAGACTGGTTCCCACGGGAAAATTGTTGGACTACGATCTGTTTAACCTGCCGGCCAAAATAGGCAAAACCGAATTGGATAACTGCTTTTTGCTAAACATCGAATCCGGCTATCCTGCCTGTGAATTATTTAATCCAAACAATAAGTTAAAGATCTCGTTTTTTCCCGATAGCAGCTATCCATACCTGCAGGTATACACGCCGCCGCACCGGGAAAGCATTGCGATAGAAAATTTAAGTTCTGCCCCTGATAGTTTTAACAATAAAATGGGATTGACCTTGCTGCAACCCGCGGCCCCGCAAACTTTTACGGTTCAATACCAACTCAGCTTGCTGTAAAAACAGTACCTTGCCATTAAAACTTTACATGATGAAGCACCTGAAATTATTTCTGCCACTCAGCCTGTTTATTTGCCTGACCGGTTGTTTTGAGATACAGGAAAATGTAGACATCAAGAGCAATGGAAGTGGCCAGCTTGTCATCAATACCGACATGAGCCAGCTCCTGGAAATGATGCAGACCTATATGGGCAAAGAAGAAATGGACAAGCAGATCCCCCAACGACCTGTGGATACGACCATCCAGATGAAAGACCTCGTGGATACGTCAAAAAGCATCAGCCCGGCAAACAAAGCCTTATTCAGAAATGGACACATCCACATGAAAATGAACATGGCCGAAAAAATGTTTAAGGCCGATATGCATTTCCCTTTTACCAGTTTAGACAACCTGCAGAAATTAT
>DATHGW010000571.1:0-9835 GCA_035317445.1 Puia sp. | reverse complement strand
ACCTCCTCAATTACAGCCCCAACAGCCTATTCAAATGCCTGAGATGGCTCATAGAGGAAAAGCTTACAAGCCCAAGCCTACAAAGCAACAATTAATGGATAAATTACAACGAATTCAGAAAGAATTGAAAGATGTTCAAACTATGATGCAAGAATGATATATTAATTTGAATTGTACCGGCCCCTTATAAACTGGACAGTTTTCTAAAGATAGTTGAGTAGTTTTTGATTTTCAAAAGGGATCGGATATTTAGCCTCAGAGGCTTCTACTAGAATCGACGATATTAAAAATAAAGTGAGAATACACCCTAAAAACGATCGACGAAAATAGCCGGAAGCCAACAGGTAATAATGCTATCCAATATAAGCCATTGATGCCTCCAAAGATAAATGCATTAGGATCATACTGGATCACTACGAATAGCGTCCAAAAACTCGTTACTAAATCGTCACTAATTCCCCTGAAACCCACTGGAATCGGGGGACAGTATTTTTGTATTGGAAAGTGACCGCATAGCGTGTAGTGCGCATTTGATGCGGTGGATTCACTCTTCATGCGGGTTTCAGTTGCCTTTACCATACTTTCTTTGCCTTTAGTAGACGAATATTTGGCCCTATTCCGGTTACTACTTTTTGTTACAAATTGGTTAATTCTCAAATGATCTCTATTCAAGAATTTCTGTCCCAATCATTCATTGCTCTAACAATATCTCTTTCTCATTTACTTCATACAATGGCTTACGAAGGATTATAAGGTGATCAATTTATACTTTTTGGCCGCAATCTTTGGCGGGTTGCCGAAGTTCTAATGAGCGTTTTAACAAAGTAAAATGAGCGTTTTAACAAAGCATGCCCACCAATCCTGGTCGAATTTTGTAAAAAATAAACAATATGAAAATCATAGACAAAATTTATATTAACGGGGAGTTTGTAACACCTCACGGTACGGAAGTTTCCGACTTAATCAATCCATCCGTAAATCAAGTTATCGGGCACGTAACGCTTGGCGATGAGATAGATACTCGTATGGCCATTGCAGCGGCTAAAGTGGCTTTCGGGCAGTTTTCAAAGTCAAGTATTGAAGAACGTATAGGGCATTTGCAACGCCTGCATGATGCGATTCTCAAAAGAGTTCCTGAATTAAAGGAAGCAACAATCCAGGAATATGGAGCTACTGTCCAGAGGGCGGCTTGGTCAAATCAACTCGCCGCAGAAATTTTTCTTCAATTTATTGGGGTGCTAAAAGATTATTCTTTCGAGCGAAGAATGGGAAAATCTGTGGTAAGATTTGAGCCTTTGGGCGTTGCCGCGATACTCACTGCCTGGAATTCGAATTCAGGTTCAATTTGTATCAAACTCGCTGCGGCTATTGCTGCGGGTTGCACTACAGTAATTAAGCCGAGTGAATTCAGCGCTATTCAATCCCAAATATTGACAGAGTGTTTTCATGAGGCAAATCTACCTGCTGGAGTTATCAATGTGGTAAATGGCCGTGGAGATATAGTGGGAACCGAACTCGCAAGAAACCCCGACGTTTCTATGATCGCATTCACCGGTTCTACAGTGGTTGGCAAAATAATTGCACGTGAGGCAATTGATACAATGAAACGGGTTGCTCTTGAGTTGAGTGGCAAAGCTCCGAATGTTATCTTAGATGATTCAGATTTAACCAAAGCTATCCCAATGGCTGTAACTGCCTGCTTTATGAATAATGGACAAGCATGCATTGCAGGTACAAGGCTACTCGTACCTGAAAATCGTCTGGAAGATGTAAAGAAGATTGTTAGGGACACCATTTCTAGACTAAAAGTTGGAAATCCTGAAAATGAAGAAACAATTATTGGCCCTTTAGCAAACCAAAAACAATATGACCGTGTTCAGGGCTACATAAAATCCGCTGAAGAAGAGGGGGCAGAACTCCTTATCGGCGGAGAAGGGCATCCTGACGGATTAAATGAAGGCTTCTTCGTTAAGCCGACCGCCTTTGCCGGAGTTACTAAGAACATGCGTATCGCCAAGGAAGAAGTATTTGGTCCTGTGCTTTCCATTATGACGTACAAAACAGAGCAGGAGGCGATTGAAATGGCAAATGACACAATATACGGTTTGCTGGCTTATGTCAGTTCTTCCGATCAAGAAAGAGCCAGGAAAGTCGCTTCACAAATAAATGCGGGTAGAGTTTTGATAAACACCTTAAACCATGATCCGTTAGCCCCTTTCGGAGGATTTAAACAATCTGGTATTGGTAGGGAAGGCGGTGTTTTAGGGTTAGAAGAATACCTTGAACCTAAAGCCATAATTGAATAGGTGATAGGTGAATATATGCTATTGTAGGCGACCTTTAACACGGCTCTCCCTTCAATTTGACTTCAATAATCTAAATTTTTAATTCTTTAAAACCCAACAAGGATATGACTTCCGAGACAATCACACTTATCGCTAATATCGCGCTTGCCGTATCGGCCATCATTGCTTTGATATTTGGCATTGTACAAGTTAAGACTGCAACACGCGATCGTCAGGAAAGACTTACACTCGAGGCGTTGCGTAATTTCAATACTCGTGAATTTTCTGAACTCATGAATTATGTTACTGCGCACGATATACCTCCTACACACGAAGATTGGCAAAAACTTCCTTCCCACGAAGGGATTATTATTACCCAATTTGCACAGGAAATGGAATCGCTTGGCATTCTTGTGGCTGAACGGCTTATAAATATTGACCTCGTAGATAAAACAATTGGTTCATTGGTTTCAATTGCATGGGAAAAATATAAAGTAATGATTCAGGATTCGCGTAAGAAACGTCCCGACCCATTTCTGTGTGAGTATTTTCAATGGCTGGCTGAACGAATAGATGAAAAAATGCGTAATGCTCCTCGCAAGCCATTCTATTTAAAATAGCAACGTATTGAACGAAAATTCGTAACGCCGGGATATACAGCAACTGACTTGAATGACTTCAAAAGAACAAAATCAGTTCAGGAACGCGTTAAACCTATTGTAAGATTAGTAACTTCAAATTCGGAATATGTTACTGGAGAATTTCTCACGGAAGGTGGTACTGTACCTTGGTAAGGTGAAGAAAAACGAAGTGATTTATTTTTAGAAATGATAAAACAAATGATTCAGAAGCTACCGATACAATATTCGTGCTACTTCTCAAGAAGTAGCAAAGGTGAGCAATTCGTTCCTGAGCATACTTTAGTCTATATTATTTCCGGCTCGTTAGTGATGGTCGATAACAGTCATACGATAAGTTTCAATTCTGGCGACATATATTTTTGTAGAAGAAACAATCTTGTCAAATATACTAAATGCCCCCCTGATACTGGTGAATATCAGTCAATATCAATTTATTTTGATCAACAAACTCTTCGGAACATAAGTCTTGAATACGGATACAAAGTAGATCAGCACGCCGCAACTGCCGCTTTTCAAAAAATTCCTTCTTCTGCGATTGGTAATTATATGAGGTCGCTTTTGGCTTATGAAACAATATTGAAGCATAAAGGAGCGGACGACTTACTGTTTCTAAAACAGAAAGAAGCCATTTTACTTTTGTTGAAACTTGTACCAGCATTTAAAAATGTTCTTTTTGATTTTTCCGAGCCAGGGAAAATTGACCTTGAGGCATTTATGGAGAAGAACTATCAATTTAATGTTCAATTGAAACGATTTGCCTATCTCACAGGCAGAAGTTTGGCAACTTTTAAACGGGATTTTGAGAAGATCTATCATACCACGCCTAGCCGTTGGCTACAACAAAGAAGACTGAAGGAAGCATATCACATGATAAAAGAAGTAAAGAAAGCGCCTTCAGACGTTTATCTAGAATTAGGCTTTGAAAATTTGTCTCATTTCTCGTTCGTTTTTAAAAAAGCGTATGGGATTGTCCCCTCGAAACTGTAAAGGACAATATGCACGGATGCACTTTCCCGGAGCAATTAACCCGCTCTACAATTGTCATGCACTTGTCATGCATCTGTCAGGAAGGATCGGGGTCTGTATAAGGTCTCTATATTGTCTCTAAAAGGTCTCTGATTTTTTGGAAAATATTAATAAATTTGGAAAAATCTTCATCGGACGAAAAGGAAGGCCAAAAATAAACCAATTGAGAAGGTGGAAGTAAACAGCGTGGCTTATGGCAAACATACACGCTCACCTCGGGGTTCTAAAACCAGGGCGGTTCTAAACTCCGCTATGAAAGCCCATGGGCGACGCCTTCGTAAAAGTAATATTCCCGCCAAGTTAATCGTGGATGCCCTGCAACCATTCCGGGAAAATTTTAAAGGCGGAATGTTCTGGCAAAGACTGGTTAAGCATTTTGCAGCACAGGCAAAAAAGGGAGATACATATAGTGTGAATGGAATCGGAAACTGGGATCTGAATGACATGTATCTTACCAGCCGGCTTATGACTCCGGATATAGAGATTACGCCAAACGATGAGTTTTCGAATTTAAAAATCACCATCAATTACACTTTCAGCAATCGTTTCCTCAAAAGGAGAAAAGACATTACGTCTTTTCGCATTACGCTTATTTTCCTGTTCCCTGATTTTAAGAATAATCATATTATAACGACTCCGGTTGTTTTGCCTGATAAATTGCTTACAGACTCCGCATGGTATGCGTTTATTGTTCAAATTCCGCGCCGCGCGAATTCCTACCTCGTCTGTTTCAAAGCAGAAGCATGTACAAATGGAGAGCTTAATCAAATCTCACCCAATGTTGACAAAGCCATGTGCCTGATTGGTTCGGGAATAAAAACCTAAATCGTCCTGTTTCTGAAAAAAACCATTCATTTTATATGAACGTACAAGAACAAATCAAGAAGTATATTACCAGCCAACCTGAACCAAAACGGAGTGAAATGCAAGCGTTGCACAAGCTCATACTTCAGGTGTCACCAGCATGTAAATTGAACGCCAGCAGGCAACATGGGGTTTTGTTAAAAAGCTTGGTAAGTGAGAGACGTGTCAAATAAGTCGAATACCCAAATGCCTGAAATCATCGAGTTTACTATCATCGGTTGCAAGGTCAGTGATCATTCCGCTAATATCTTTAATATCACATGCCTTATAATGTTCAGTAGTATTTAGATTAGAACTATTTACCAGAGCAAATGTTTTATTTGCATTTCTTAGCATGCTTTGTTTTACTTCTCCATCATTTTGAAAAACGGCGCTGATGCCAAAGTCCTTTTGAAGAGCACAGGTACCCATAAAATAAAGACTGGCGATATATTGCTTCACCTCATTGCAGGTCTGACCGCCTGTATTAATAGCCGTTTCACGATCGTGAATACCACCAAGTATGATAAGTTCTATATCCCTGAATTTTGAAATGATCGGAACCAGCGCCATATTATTCGTAACCAACCTGAAACTGGAGTTGGAAGGAAGATGAGTCGCGATTGCACAAATGGTAGAACCTCCATCCATAAAAATCGTTTGTCCCTTCTTAATCAGCTGTTGCGCCTTTAAAGCAATCAATTCTTTTTCTTCAGCTAAATAGCGGGTGCGATCCTGGAAACTGAGTGGGTTCTTAGAAATGGAAATCGCGCCGCCGCGAACTTTTAATAACAAACCATAGTTGTAGAGAGACTCAATATCCCTCCTCGCCGTATCTTCAGAAATATTTAAATCTTCTGACAAAGTTTCATAAAAGACCTTGCCTCTTTTCTTAATAACTTTAAGAATATGATTAAATCGCTCTTCTTTTAACATCCTGGTTGAGTTAAAAAATCTATTCAGGCAGAAATTTCCAGTAAATTTCCCTCAGGATCCAGCACAACCGTTTCATAATAACCATCTCCCGTTGTCCTCGGTTCGCTAAAAATGGTGAAGTTGTCGTTTCTTATACGTTCTGTCAGTTCATTCACTTTATCTTTTCCTCCCACAGATATTGCGAAATGGGCAATGCCCATATTAAATCCGCGCTTACTGTTATCAGACATGATATCCGGTCGCGTCATTAACTCTAATCTCGTTTTGCCTTCTCCGAAAAAAATAAAATAAGCCTGGAACTGTGTTTTCGGATTAACATATTTCTCTCCTGAACTCGCATCGAAATATTTCAGGTAAAAACTTCTCATGAGCTCCAAATCCTGTACCCATAGACCGAGATGTTCAATTTTCATGATATTAACCGGTTAAAATGTAAATCCTATTGTGCGACGATTTTTCCCTGCATCGTTCCCCAATGGCCGGGGAAACTGCATATAAAATCATAAATACCTGGTTTAGGAATAATAAACTCCACCTGATCAGAATCACCTCCGCCCACCATTCTGGTATGCGCGATAATTAATGAGTCTAGAGAGGATGGAACATATTGTTCGGTTTTTGCATTGTGCGCTATTTCCGCAAAATCGACAATATCGACGCCGTTCTTTAAGATCACAACATTGTGGCTCATTGATGTAGCTGATTTTGAACCTGTATTTTTAAAAATGAGACTGATTTTTTTTCCGGCCCTAACCCTGAACAATTCTTTATCAAAACGCATATTCTCATTTGCCTTCAATTGAACGCTATCTGTAAATTCAAGCTTCTCAATACCGGGAACAGATGTTTCTGCATTTTCAACTGATTGAGTTGTTTGGGAACTGTCTTTTTGATTATTCTTATTTTGTTCATCTTGCCCACAGGATACCATGATGAGTATAATTGCGAAAACAAATAAATAAACCCTCTTCATTCAAGTAATATTAATCGATTCTGTCTGCTATAATTTTTTGATCTTCATATCCCTGAATGAAACGCCATTTGTCCAGTCCTGAACAGCAATATGTCCTTTGAAATATTTTCCAAATTCAGGATAATGATTCATAGAACTTGCAGTTACTGATTTTTTCCATTCATCGCTTTTCATATCCACCTGAACGGTTTGCACTCCATTCAGCCAGAAAGTAAGCTTACCATTCTGTTGTTGAATACGCGACTGGTTCCATTCACCGGAATTTGGGATAGTCTTACTTGTATTTGGGATTACCCCGAAGATGGCAGCGGCTTTATGTGAGGAATCCCTGAGATAGTCTGGTTCTACATTTCTGTCATCCAGTAACTGATATTCCGGGCCGGTGGAAAAAGTAGTCCCCAGGTCCGGTCTTTCCTGAACGTTTATAAACACGCCACTATTACCGGCATGTGAAATTTTCCATTCGAAGGTCATCTCAAAATTTTCATACTCGTTATCTGTCACGAGATCTCCGTGTTTTACATTTTTAGCGTGGGGGTTGCATATAAGGTTACCGCTGTCCACAGACCAGGCTGAAAGGATGTTGCCCCTGTTAAACAGATGCCATCCATTCATGGTCTTTCCATCAAAAAGCAGTGTCCACCCATCTTTTTTTTCCTGATCAGAAATTGTATTGTGCTGTTCAGAACCACTTAGACATGCTGACACAAAGAATGTACAAAACACAACTATACAAATGCTAAGAATGTTTACCTGCCTTTTCATAAATAACTTTTTAATTAATCTCGGGATGACGACTATTTGCAATATTATGCAATATTGCAGATATTTGCAAATTCGGCTTTCAGCTAAAATGTTGACCTGTTCTATTACATTTGCTCCGGTTGGGACCAATACAATCATTGCCTTGATGCTATGCCTTCCAAATAATTATTCACAATAAGCAAACATTTTATGCAAGAACAAAACTTTAAGAATCACGCGAAACTTGTTCCGGAATTTCATATCCTCATGCTGGGCATTACCATTACGGTGATTATTCTGTCTGTTATATATCTCTTCTCCGGCATAACCTTATCCTCTGTCATGTTTTTTCTGTTGGGGATATCGTCATTGCTCGGATTCTCCAAGATCCGAAGATTTCCGCTCACAGTTCAGGATCGCGCCATCCGGGCAGAAGAAAATCTCCGTTATTTCACACTCACCGGCAAACTGTTCGACAGTCGTTTGACCATAAAGCAAATTGTCGCCCTTCGCTTTGCCCCCGATGAGGAACTCGTTGCACTGACAGAGAGGGCGATTAGCGAGAACATGAGCAATAAGGAAATTAAACAGGCTATCCGAAATTGGAAATCCGATCATCACAGAGCTTAGCATATATGACGTTCTAGTCTCGTATCAAAACCTGTCATGCATAATTATCGCGCCGAGAGCCTTATTTATGACGGTATTTTTTTTTGTTGCTCAAGAGTCAGAAATGGCTTCAATAAATCGATTGGGATCGGGAAAATGGTCGTTGAGTTATTCTCTGTGGCGATCTCTCTGAGGGTTTGAAGATAGCGCAGCGTAATCGCACTGGGCTGTTCAGCTAAAACTTTTGCTGCATCGGAAAGGCGTTGTGAAGCCTGGAATTCTCCTTCTGCAGCAATCACCTTTGAACGGCGCTCTCTTTCTGCCTCTGCCTGTTTGGCCATCGCCCGCTGCATTTCCTGTGGCAGATCGATCTGTTTTACTTCCACATTGGACACTTTGATCCCCCAGGGCTCCGTATGAGAGTCTATAATTTGCTGTAAGCGCAGGTTGATCTTTTCCCTTTGTGAAAGCAGGTCGTCCAGTTCAGACTGTCCCAGTACGCTACGCAAGGTTGTCTGCGAAAACTGCGAAGTGGCAATCAGGTAGTTTTCTACCTCAACGATGGCTTTATATGGCTGTAGCACGCGGAAATAGATCACGGCATTTACTTTAATCGACACATTGTCCTGGGTTATGACATCCTGCGGAGGAACATCCATCACCACAGTACGCAAACTCACTTTCACCATCCTGTCTACAATGGGAATAAGAAAGATCAGGCCAGGTCCCTTCTCCCCACCCGCTACCAGACGGCCCAATCTGAATATTACGCCGCGTTCATATTCACGAAGAACCCGGATAGAATTGGTCAGGATAAAGATTGCGAAAAGAAAAACAACCAGCGAAACCACGGGAATTGTTTGCATGAAATTTATTTTAATAGTTAAGTATCGAAGTGTTCAACATATAGAGTCAGGTTTTTAACTTCCTTCACACGCAGTTTTTCACCCACATTTATCTTTCCGGAAATGGATATGGCATTCCAAATCTCCCCGTGTATACTGACCCTCCCCGAAGGATTGAGGATGTCAAATGCAATAGCGGTTTCATCCATCATGGCTTCAATTCCCGTAACCGGGTTTCTGCGTTGCGCTTTTATTCCCATACCGATGACAAATAGAAAGAAGCCAGCTGTGACGGCAACGGTAGAAATGATCAGGGTGCGGGATATTCTCATGACTTCCAGATCTGAGCCGGGCCGGATCAACATCAAAGAGCCAATCAGAAGGCCAGTGATACCGCCGATAGCCAGCATGCCATGGCTCACGATCTTGATTTCGAGCAATAACAGGATAACTCCAAACACAATTAACGCAAGTCCGGCATAATTCACCGGCAGCGTGTTTAATGCATAAAAAGAAAGTACGAGGCATATGAATCCAATAATTCCCGGGAAAATAGTCCCCGGATTGAAAAACTCGAATAGAATGCCCATTAATCCTAGCATCAATAAAATATATGATACATCGGGGTCGCTGACTATATTCAGTAATTTTTCAGTAAAACCCATCTCCAGGGTTTGAATGACTGCTCCCCGCGTATGGATCTGGAAACTGGTGGAATCCCGTATGATCCATTTTCCGTCGACCCGGTTAAGCAGTTCCCGGTCGTTTGATGCGATCAGATCAATAATTTTTTTCTGTAGTGCTTCATTGTCAGTGATAGCAACACTTTGTCTTACGGCATCTTCAGCCCACTGCAGGTTACGTTTTCTGTGTTCCGCAATGGTGCGGATAAAAGCGGCCGCATCATTGGTGGATTTACTGTTCATAACAGAA
>DATHGW010000570.1:0-3410 GCA_035317445.1 Puia sp. | reverse complement strand
GATAAAAGCAGCCGGGCATCAATTGAGTATAGAACCCGAAATCCTCCGAACCCATCCGGACTTCGGTTTCCAATACATTTTCCTTTCCCATGAAGACCTCCGCCTGCCGCCGGGCGACAGCATTCAGCTGCTCGTTATTATATACCACGGGATAGCCCCTATCAATATGCACGTCCAACTCCGCACCCATGGCATGCACCAGTTCGGTGGACAGCTTACGGATAAGCTCATGCGCTCTGGCACGCCATGATTCATCCATTGCCCGGAATGTACCCATCAATTTCACTTCGCTCGGTATCACATTGGTGGTATACCCTCCCTGAAAGGAAGTGACCGAAAGCACAGACGGAGACAATGGGTTTTTATTCCGGCTGATGATCTGCTGCAATGCAACAACCAGCTGGGAAGCAACCAGGATCGTGTCTACCGTGGTTTGCGGGGCGGCTGCATGCCCCCCTTTGCCTTTGATGGTAAAATACAATTCATCAGAACTGGCCATCACCTCTCCCGACCTGAAACTCAGTTTGCCAATCTCCAGTCCCGGGTGAACATGCAATCCGAAAATGGCTGCAGGCTTCGGGTTTTCCAAAACATTTTCTTTGATGAGCAAGCTGGCACCACCTGGATTTTTTTCTTCCCCGGGCTGAAAAATAAGCTTTGCCGTTCCTTCCCATTCACTCTTCAGCTCGTTCAGGATCTTTGCGGCGCCCAACAAGATCGTCGTATGCACATCATGCCCGCAGGCATGCATCAGTCCGGCCTTTTGGGATTTATATGGAATATCATTTTCTTCCTGTATCGGCAACGCATCCATGTCTGCCCTCAAAGCAACGATTCTTTTGCCGGGGTTTTTCCCCTCGATCAAACCGATCACTCCCGTCTTTGCCCTGATTTCAAAAGGTATCCCATACCCCTGCAATTTTTTTTGCACGAAAGCTGATGTTTCAAACTCCTGGTAACTCAATTCCGGGTGGGCATGCAGGTGTCGCCGGACTTCAATAAAGTCTGAAGCATATTTGTTTGCTAATGCTTTAATTTTTTCCTGGATCATGTTGAGGTCTGGACGCAAAAATACAGCAATTCATTCAGCATCATCTTTCAATTTCTCCGGTTTCACTTCGATGATGTCGTGGATTATATATACTCCTGAAGAAAACAATTTGGTGAGTTGCTGAAGATAGGGTTCTGCTTCTTCTGAGGTCCTGAAATTACCCAGCTTGAGTTTATAATTTGGCGCCTGATAAATCAGGTACGGTTTCAGATCGGGATATTTTTGGTATACCTGGGTCTTGACTGCAAAGACTTTGTTCCGGTCGCTCGAATTGATCACCTGTATGCGGTAACCCGGCACATTGCGCCTGCTGTCGCGCGTCGTTTCTTCGTTGATCTGTACCTGTTTTTTCACCAGCATGTCTATGCGCGGATCTTTTTTTACAACCACTGCGGCAGAATCTGACTGCGCAAATAATTTGCCTGCAAACACGCATGATATGATCAATATGTATTTCATCTGTTATGAGATTGCTGCAAATTTCGGTTAAATTCCTCAACAATGGCGAGACTGGCGCTGCAACCAAGGCGACTCGCGCCTGCGTTTATGAGTTGTTTGGCGAAAGCGTAGGTCCTGATGCCCCCGGATGCCTTTATACTCACTGCGGCCGGCAAATGTTCCCTCATTAACCCGACTGCTTCCACGGTAGCGCCTTTTTCAGCATAGCCAGTAGAAGTCTTTACGAAATCAACCCCGATCTGGCTATATAAATTGCAACAGGCGATGATCTCCTGGTTCGTCAGTATACCGCTTTCGATGATCACTTTTACCAATCGTTGTTCATCGTGTGCAAGCACGATGATCTGGCTCATTTCCGTCTGCAGCCATTTCCAATCGAGGGCCTTCAGCGCGATTAGGTTGATCACCACATCCAATTCATCAGCCCCATCGCCGATAGCCTGCGCTGTCTCCGCCAGTTTGGCCTTTGGCGTGGAATAACCAAAAGGGAAACCAATCACGGTAGCAACTTTTACTGTTGAGCCCTTGAGCGCATTCTTTGCGTGTTGCACCATGGGCGGAGGGATGCAAACTGCCGCAAAACTGAATTGAATGGCCTCATCACATAACCGGGTGATGTCATGAATTGTGGCGGTTGGCTTCAATAAAGTGTGATCGATGTAAGTGGAAATATCCCTCATGACTTACCGTTAATAAAATTATCAGATCAAAATTACTGCATTTTGGTAGATTTGGTTTTATTCCTCATCATCAAAGTACCAGCATATGAAATACCTGTTTGTCTTTTTATTTTGTGTCATTTTAGCACCGCTTTCAACTGTTGCACAGCAGCAAAACACAGCGTTAGACAGTATTCTCCCGGTAAGGGGTATGTGTATAAACCTGCCGAGGCCCGCCGGGCTGGATTCATTTGTATTGTTCATTGATAAAGAGCTGGCTTCGCGTAAAATAAATTTACTGGTGCTCATGGTAGAGTACGGCTTCCGGTTTAAAGCGCATCCTGAACTTACGGACAGTTTCGCGCTCTCCCTGGCAGATGTAAAAAGAATAGTAAAAGTGTGCAGGAACAATAATATCCGCATCGTTCCGTCGGTAAATATGCTCGGACACCAATCGTGGGCAAATCGCTCCAACCGCCTGCTCAGGGTCTATCCCCAGTTCGATGAAACGCCTTATGTTAAAATGCCAGAAAAATATGAATGGCCCAATGCCGATAATTTGTATTGTAAAAGTTATTGTCCCCTGCATCCCGATCTTCACCCCGTTATTTTTTCTGTGATGGATGAAATTTGCGATGCTTTTGAAGCGGATGCTTTTCATGCTGGCATGGATGAAGTTTTTTATTTGGGCGAGGATAAGTGTGAACGATGTGCGGGCAGGGACAAGGCGGAGCTCTTCGCTGGCGAAGTGCGGGCGATCCATGACCATCTCGCGACAAAAAACAGGAAGATGTTTATCTGGGGCGACCGGCTCCTTGACGGAAAAACCACCGGGCTGGGGATTTGGGAAGCCAGCTATAACAATACTTACCGTGCGATAGATATGATCCCCAAAGATGTCGTCATCTGCGACTGGCATTATGAACGTGCCGACAAAACAGCTGTATATTTTGCCATGAAGGGGTTCAGCGTGATCACCTGTCCCTGGAGAATTCCACAGGTAGCTGTGGCCCAGGTGAATGATATGGTCAACTTCAGAAAACAGAGCACAGGCAATATGACCGGCCGGTTCAGGGGAGTAATGGAAACAACCTGGTCAAGAACGGATGTATTTCTGCGAGGTTTTTACAATAGCCAATCAGCTCCGATCACTGATGAAAATACGGCCTGGAATTGTTTTCGGGTGATGTATGAGGCGGTTTTGAAATTATAGTTGACAATGGAGTGGTCAATTCACTTTA
>DATHGW010000569.1:0-3731 GCA_035317445.1 Puia sp. | reverse complement strand
ACTCAATAAAAGGTTCTCGCCCATTGCATATTCCTGTTATGCTACCCGTACCAGGGAAGGAGAGCAGTTTATACCTGAGCATGTATTTACCTACCAGGTATCGGGGACGATGATCATGAATGACGGGGAGAAAGAATATATTTTCAAACCCGGAGACTTTAGGGCCGGCAGGCGGAACCGCCTGGTCAAGTTTAACAAACTGCCGCCGGAAGGAGGGGAGTTCAGGTCGTTTTCGATCCGATTTGATCAGCCGTTTTTGCGAAGTTTCAGTATGGAAACGGGGTATAAGGCTGAAAGGCATATCCATGATAACGCGGTAATCGACCTGAAACCTGACCCCTTGTATAAAAACTATTTTGAATCACTGTCGCCTTATATGCAACTTGACGGGGAAGAGGATGCCGGGTTGGTTGCCTTGAAATTGAGAGAGGCGATCCTACTGCTGATAAAAGTAAATCCCGGGATGAAAGACATCCTGTTCGATTTCAGTGAGCCGGGGAAAATAGACCTGGAGGCTTTTATGAACAAGAATTTCCATTTTAATGTCGACCTCAGCCGTTTTGCGTATCTGACCGGCAGGAGCCTGGCTACCTTCAAGAGGGATTTCGAAAAATTGTTTCATATAACGCCGAGCCGCTGGCTGCAGCAGCGGAGGTTACAGGAGGCGTATTATCTTATCAAGGAAAAAGGGAAAACAGCGTCCGATATTTACCTGGACCTGGGTTTTGAGGATCTTTCCCATTTTTCATTTGTTTTTAAAAAGCAATTTGGGGCGGCGCCGACGAAGATTTAACAGGCAGATGTTTTTTTCTGTCTGCATTCAAGTATTTTGTTGGAAATAAGCGTTTTGTCAGCCGTTGATCTGGCAAGTGCCAACGCATTTTGTAAGTGTGAAATTGCCGCTGTGTTATCAATGTCGGTATAAAGCTCTCCCAAAAGTGAATGGTATAAATGATTGTCGGTAAGATTTATCTTTTCTGCTTCAATGATCGCTTCCTTTTTCCCGTTTACTTTGGCAAGTGCATAAGTCCTGTTTAATGCGGCAATGGGCGAATATTCGATAAGTAGCAGATGATTATAAAGCTGCAAAATATTTTCCCATTTTTCTTTTGTATCGGCTTTAATAGTGTGCCAGTAAGCTGTTTTTTTTGTGCCGCTAACCTGTTTGCCGGTGGGTTCCAATGGTTCACTGGCTACATGCACCCCTTTGTTATGAAGGTCGACTACCCAATGTATCAATTTTTGTTTAAGAGTTTGTAAATCTTCAGGAGACTGGCCTGGTTGATAGACGTCACTGCCTCTGAATAAGAGCATAAATTTTTCCATGATAGTAATTTTGGGTGTTAAAAACTAATGACGAGTGAGTTTTTAGCATTGGACAAATTTTTGAAAATTAATTTGCGTAACTCAGAAGTTACTTATATTTTTGAGTTACTTAAAAGTTACCTATTAGGGCGATAAGCATAGGAATCATCGGTTCAGGCGCAATGGGAACGGAGCTACAGACCCGGATCTCCTTCTTCGACGAATTCTGGCATCGAAACAGAAAAAATTAGAAACGTTATTAAACAACAAATTACCAAACTAAAAAACAACAAAATGACAACATCAGATTTTACGGCTACCATAGTGGTAGACCAAACTCCGAAAGAGGCTTTCACAGCCATAAACAATGTACGTGGATGGTGGTCAGAAGAAATAGAAGGCGAAACCGACAAGTTGAATGAAGTGTTTAATTATCATTTCGAAGACATTCACCGTTGCCGGATCAAAGTGACCGAAAGGGTTCCTGACAAAAAAGTTGTTTGGCATGTGCTGGACAACTATTTCAAACCCGGAATTTTCGATGATCCTGCCCATCCCGCCCCGAGCGAAAATGGATTCGACAAAACCGAATGGATAAACACTAAAATCGAATTTGAAATTTCTAAAAAGGATAACAAAACGCAAATCCGCTTCACTCACCTGGGTTTAGTTCCCGAGTATGAATGTTTTGAAGTTTGTTCAAATGGTTGGACCCACTATATACATGAAAGTTTGTTGAGTTTGATAGCCACAGGAAAGGGCCAGCCCAACAGCACTGACAACCCAATGACTACAGATGAAGAAAAATTTCATTCTGCAGCAGGTAACGCCTGAAGGGTACTCGAAGAGATGTTACAGCATAAATAAAAACCGGAGAATTATTAAAATATAACGTTATGAATATTGGAATTATTGGTTCAGCCGAAATGGGAGCCTGTCTGGCATCAAAATTTATTAAACTGGGACATACCGTTTCAATAGCTAATTCACGGGGACCAGCGTCCTTAAAACAACTTGCTGATGAAATTGGAGCTAAGGCAGCCACTGTGGAAGAAGTGACCCAAAATAAAGAGGTAATTATTGTTTCCATCCCTCAAAAAAATATACCGGATCTTCCAAAAAAATTGTTTGAACAACTGCCGGAGAATGTGGTTGTCATTGAAACAGGTAATTATTACCCAACCTTACGCGATGGGGCCATCCCAGCCCTTGCCAAAAGTGGTATAGACAGCTTGTGGGTCCAGGACCAATTAGGCATTCCTGTCGTCAAAGCCTTTAATTCCATTCTTGCAACCAGTATAAAAGACCTGGGCAAAACCAAAGGTGAAAAAGATCGTGTTGCAATAGCCGTGTCAGGCGACAATACTGCGGCAAAGGAAGTTGTTTTTAAGTTGGTGGACGAATTAGGTTTCGACCCTTTTGATATAGGGACGATTGCTCGATCGTGGAAGCAGCAGCCGGGCAGTTCTATTTATTGCAGAGATATCAATCTTGATGAACTCAAAAAAAGGGCTGATGCAATGGGAACAGAGTGGTCTGAGATGCGTAACCTGATTATAGGAAAACGGGTTGCCGATGAGGCGCTAATGAAGGCGGATTACCCGGCCTATCTGAAGGGTTTGCAAGAAGATATTGCTATGGTCCGACCTTGAAAATCAATGGATTTCCCCAAAACCGAGATAACCAATAATAATTGATTATCTTGGTTTGCATTGAAACTACTTAATCTTTATGGGAAATCTATCTAACATAGGTCGCATTTTCTATGGCATTGCTATAGCTGTGATGGGGTTTCTTACCATTTATAATGCTGACTTTCCTTATATGCTAATCCCTCCAAAGCATTCCTGGATGAACAGTCATGTAATATTTGTTTATATTTCCGGAGCGCTGCTTATCCTGGCCGGAGCATGTATTGTTTTTGAAAAAAGCGCCCGGCCCATTTCTCTCCTATTGGGAAGTGTGCTTCTATTGATATTTTGTTTTTACTTTATCCCGTATGAATTGTTGGTTTCCCCAAATTATATGCATTTTGGGGCATGGGAGAATGCTGCCAAAGAATTGGCATTATCCAGCGGCGCATTTATAATTGCCGGCTGCTATCCAAATAGAAATGATACCCCTCTTTTCAGGTTTTTGAGGCGGCTAATACCCTTCGGGGCTATTTTATTTCCTCTAACGATCATCAGTTTTAGCATTGATCATTTTCTATATGGAAAAGGAGCAGCAAACTATATCCCATCATGGATACCCAACCATCTGCTCTGGATTTATTTTGCTGGTGTGGCATTACTTGGTGCCGGCATTGCGATCATCTTGAAGATCAAGCCCAGGTTAATGGCTACTCTTTTGGGGACAATGATCTTTATTTGGTTTATTATTCTCCACATCCCCAAGGCGGTCGCTTCCTCTATTGCCGATAAGGG
>DATHGW010000568.1:0-3899 GCA_035317445.1 Puia sp. | reverse complement strand
AAACAATTATTATTTCTATGATTATCGCATCATCGGTTCACGCGCAGAGCAATTATAAAAGCGCCATCGGCGGCAGATTCGGATCAGGATACTATGATATTTTTTCAGCCTCATACAAAATCTTTCTCGGCGATTCACCGGAAGCCTTGGAATTTAATTTTGGCTTCAGACCATACAGCCGTGTTTATAACTGGGTGGACCTTTCTGCCTCGGCCAGCTACCAGTATCATTTTGATATAAAACCGGTCGAAGGATTGAAGTGGTTTATCGGGGGAGGATTAACGGCCTACAATTCGTTTTCCAGCGATTCCAGGTATTCTGGTTTTGGACTCGGGATATTCCCGACCGGCGGTGTGGATTACAAATTCTCCGAAATACCGGTAAACCTGTCGTTCGATGTGAGGCCTACCATTTCACTGATCAGGCCTTATGACTATTATGATAATTTTTATTTTGCGAATTTTGGGTTGTCGGCGAGATATACGTTTTAGAGTCGGGAGTCCCGTCCGCGGACAATCATTGTATCAGTTCCGTACATGATCGTAAATGGTAAATACACTTAGACCTTGAAAATCAATTTGCTGAATAAATGGCATGTTTCTTAACTGTCTAAGGGTGCGCTCGTCCAATTATTAAAAACTCAATGTGTATCCGGTATGATCAAAAGCTATTTCACAACCGCCTGGCGGAATATGACAAGGAACAAACTCACAGGATTTATCAATGTCTTCGGTCTGGCAATTGGGTTATCCTGCAGTTTGCTGATCTGGCTCTGGGTAAGCGATGAACTGAGCTATAACCGCTTTTTTCCCGGAGTAAAAAATATTTACCTGGTACATGTCAATGCGCCTTTTAATGGCGATACCATAACGATGACCGGCAGTCCCGGACCGTTGGCGGAGGTGATTCAAAACAATATTCCCCAGGTTGAGCAGGCCACAAAAATGACCTATACCCGCGATGTGTTGTTTACCGTCGGCAATAAGACATTGAAGGAAAAAGGCACATACGCCACTACCGGGTTTTTTAAAGTGTTTCCAATTAAAACCCTCGATGGCAATGCCGACGGTGCGATTGCCTCCATTGATCAGGTTGTGATTACAAGAAAATTAGCCGAAAAATATTTTAATACATCCCAAGCCGTTGGCAAAACAATAAGGATTGATAATAATAAGGATTTCAAGGTCGGTGCCGTGATAGAAGATATCCCACACAACAGCACCATACAATTCGATTGGATGATCAATTTTAAGGAACAGGAGGCAGACTGGATGAAGACCTGGGGGAATATTGCTTTTTTAACCTATGTAAGAATAAGGCCCAATGCAGATATGTTGAACACCGGCCGGGTCCTGCGCACCATTTATCCAAAGTTTGCAGCCGAAGGTTTCAGGCCGAATTTTCCATCATTACAGTCCATCACGGATGTGTATTTATATGCTGATTACAAGAATGGAAAGCCAACCGGGAGCGGCCGCATTGAATATGTAAAAATATTTTCCGCGATAGCGATTTTTATTTTGCTGATTGCCTGCATGAATTTTATGAACCTGGCCACGGCAAGAGCCTCCCTGCGAGCCAAAGAGATCGGCATACGCAAAGTGGCCGGCGCCGGAAAAGCATCATTGGTTGGACAGTTTATGACAGAGTCTCTGTTGACCTGCTTACTGGCAACCCTGCTTTCCCTGGCGATTACGTGGCTACTGTTGCCTGCTTTCAATCTTTTGTTCGACAAGCAAATTGAATTAGACTATACTCAGCCCGGGCCATGGTATTCCGTTATCGTGCTGGTTACTGTTACCTCAATTATTGCCGGTAGTTATCCATCCTTGTTTTTAGCGTCCTTTAAACCGGTGCGAATATTGAAAGGGAATATCGTTACCCAAAGCGGCAATACCGCATCGGTGCGCAGGGCCCTGGTTATTGTGCAATTTGCTTTATCTGCATTTTTAATCGTTGGTATGCTGGCGGTATCGAAACAGGTAAATTATATCCGGAATAAAAATCTTGGCTTCGACAAAGAGCATATTATTTATTTGCCACTGGAAGGCGATTTATCTCAAAAAATCGATGCGTATCAAAATGAGTTAAACAAGCTGCCTTATGTGAGGGCCTCAGATCCAATCAATACACTCCCGATGAATTTGAATTCCACATCCGGCGATCTTTCATGGGGGGGTAAACCGGCTGATCTGCAGACAGAGGTCGTTGCCACCTCGACCGGTTATGGATTGACAAAAACACTTGGCATAACCATGGCGGCCGGACGCGATTTTTCTAAAGATTATCCCGGCGACTCCTCATGTTACCTGATCAATGAATCTGCAGCCAGAATGATAGGTATGCAAAATAATGCCGTGGGCAAACAGGTAAAATTCTGGAATGGCAATGGAACCATTATCGGGGTGATGAAAGATTTTCATATTGCCTCGCTGCACACAGCCATAAAGCCATTGATCATATGCCTGATGCCAACCAATACATTCTACATGATGATCCGTTTGCAAGCAGGACAAACAAAAGAAGCGCTCGCTGCCATCAACAGAATTACAACAAACTTCAATCCGGCTTACCCTTTTGAATACCATTTTGCCGATGAAACCTATGAGCAGATGTATAAAAGCGAAATGCAGGTAAACGCCCTGGTGAAATATTTTGGATTACTGGCAGTGGTAATTTCCTGTCTGGGTTTGTTTGGCATGGTCGCATTCAGTGCTGAAAGACGAACGAAAGAAATTGGTATCCGCAAAGTGCTGGGCGCATCTGTTGTTGGTATCGTCAGGCTGCTTTCTGTGGAATCATTGAAGATAATCATGATTTCCATGGCCATTGCTTTTCCGATTGCTTATTGGGTAGTGAATGAATGGCTAAAATCCTTTGCCTATAAATCGTCCGGAGGTATCTGGATATTTATTATCACAGGGTCTGTGATGATCATTGTATCCTGTGTCACGATAGGTTTCCAGGCAATCAAAGCCGCCATGGCAAACCCCATGAAGTCACTTCGTACGGAGTGACGAGGCCTATGAATTCCCAACCTCTGTCTCCTGGCTTTCGACTCCCGACTCCCGACTCCTGACTCCCGACTCCTTACGCTGCGCCGGTGTAAGATCCTGCACCCAATGGCCTGAGTAGGATTTAAAACAGTCGTGACCCAATAATTCCTCCAGACTGATCTTGTTCTCCATATATGCAGCGAGCAAACGAAAAGCTGGTTTGTTCTCTTTTCTCAATATCATCAGGCTGGCATTCGAAGCGGCTTTCACGGCGATGGGCACTCCCCCGCCCAATTCCGCCCAATGTCCGCCGAGGATCAGGTTCCTGACGGGCGTCTGGTAATGGGCAATCTTATTAGTCATATTTTTCCTTCCCGGTTTTGCACCCATGATGGTTCCGTTCCGGTTGCCGGTGTATCGCCAGTGGGTAACAGGCGTGGAAACCTCATAAAAAAGGATATGCGAACGCAGGCCAGGGGCAATTTTTTCTTCCACCCGGCGAATGATGATTTCCGCAATGGCATTTTTTAATTTGTTGTAGGCCCGCCCCCTGATATAATTCCCCTTCTCATCCTTTTCGGTTGACCATTCATTCTGGTAGTCCATCTGTGCAGGCATATAAAGCGTTAACGTGCCCTGGCCGGCCGGTGCCAGCGTCTTATCCCGCCAGGTTGGGGCAAGGATACTGATCTCGCTGGTTGCAGGATCACCATTGGCATGCCCCCCAAATGATAATCCCTCTCCTGACAGATGAATCATTTCCTCGTTAAAACCCAGGGATTCCGTGGAGCAATCCAACGCAATAGATACCGTGACCGAGGAACTATACAGTTCGGCGTTTTTCAGCCTGTATTTTATTTTTTCCGGAACTGCATCAGCAGGCAACATCTTTTCATACAGGGT
>DATHGW010000567.1:0-4013 GCA_035317445.1 Puia sp. | reverse complement strand
GAGACAAAAATATTCCTGTACTGGGGATCAATTTCGGCAGGCTGGGTTTTTTGGCCAGTATCGGCAAGGAAGAACTGCAAACCGTTGTGACATCCCTCGTCAACAGGACCTTTGTAATCGACAACCGGTCGCTGATTCACCTGGACGCCAATAAATCGCTTTTTGACAAAGTGCATTATGGTTTGAATGAATTTGCGATTCATAAGACCGATACCTCCCCTATGATAAAAATTCACACTTACCTGAACGGAGAATTCCTGAATACCTATTGGGCAGATGGACTCATCGTATCCACGCCTACCGGTTCAACGGGCTATTCGCTCAGCTGCGGCGGCCCGGTGGTCTTCCCCGACTCAGCTAGTTTTGTGATTAACCCTGTGGCGCCTCATAACCTGAATGTCAGGCCGATCGTGGTGCCCGATGACAACATTATTTCATTTGAAATAGAAGGCAGGACCGATCATTTTATCTGCGCGCTGGATTCAAGGAAGGAAATTGTGGATAAACAGGTTCAACTCGCGGTCCGCCGTGAAAAATTTACCCTTGGTCTGGTCCGTTTAAATGAAAGTAATTTCCTGCAAACACTCAGAAATAAACTTTCCTGGGGGCTTGATACAAGAAATTAACATTTAATTGGAAAAGAAAAAGAGGACAAATGCGTTTACCGCGGGGTGTTAACTTTTTATTAGACGATATGAAGAAACTAATTTTTGCAGGGATACTGGTCATTTTCAGTTGTTTAAAGTTATCTGCGCAGTATGAAAGCATCGTAATGGATGGTGAATTCGGGATCTCTGCGGGTGCTGCGCATTATTTCGGTGACCTCAACCCTTCCATGCACCTGAACAGACCCAAACCGGCACTGGGTATATTCTTCAGAAAACAATTTGGCAATTATGTGGCCTTGCGCATCGCCGCCCATTTTGCTCAGCTGGGCTATTCAGATGTATACAATACGCAAAATGAATTTGAACACCGGCGCAATTTGAGTTTTAATTCCAATATCTGGGAACTGGCTCTCCAGGGGGATTTTAATTTTTTCAAATTTGTTCCCGGCGACGCGCGCTACCGGTTTACCCCTTATGTTACATTTGGGATCGGGACGTTCAGTTATGATCCTTATGCTTATTATCAGGGCCAGAAGGTTTATTTAAGGCCGCTTGGCACTGAGGGACAGGGTTCGGCAGCCTATCCTGACCGTCGTTACTACGGAAATATGGCCTTTTGTTTTCCATTGGGCGTCGGCGTGAAATACGGCATTTCGCCCAAATTTAACGTGGGTTTTGAAATCACTTACCGGTTTACCACGACAGACTATCTCGATGATGTGAGCAAGACTTATGTCGGTGGAGATAAATTTCCGGCCTTGCCAAACGGGAATGCTTCCTTGGCCGGCCTACTTCAGGATCGATCGTATGAAACAGGCCCAGCCATTGGAGTCGAAGGCCGCCAGCGTGGCTATGCCAATCAAAAAGATGGCTATGTGATTGCGGAACTGACCCTGGCCTTTAACCTGACCTCGTATCGTTGTCCCACTGCAAAGTAACCTGCCGGCTCCCAACTTTCCCCTCAATAAAGCTCCAAATCCCGCCCTGCACTTCTGAAAAATGTATACCTTCGTCCCCTTGAAAATGGGAACCATGGCGTCATTGAAAGAAAAGATCGATATACAAAGGTTGCCCCGTCACATTGCGATCATCATGGACGGCAATGGCCGCTGGGCCCGTGAAAAGGGACAGGATCGGCTCTATGGCCATTTTCATGGGGTGGAAAGCGTCAGGAATATCGTGGAAGGCTGCGCCGAGTTGGGCATTAGTTACCTTACCCTGTATGCGTTTTCAACGGAGAACTGGGACCGGCCACAGTATGAGGTCACCGGACTGATGGAATTGCTGGTGGAAACGATCCGTAACGAAGTGGAAACGCTGAACAAAAACCAGATCAAATTACATGTTATCGGCGATATGAACATGCTACCTGAATATGCCCGGAAAGAACTGAATGAAGCATTGGACATGACCAATGGGAATACCGGCATGAACCTGATCATGGCCTTAAGCTACAGCAGCCGCTGGGAACTGGTAGAAGCCGTGAAGCATATCGCAAAAGATGTTAAGACCGGACAGCTCGACCCAGCCTACATTACACAGGATACCTTTCAAAGTTACTTATGTACTGCGGCTTTTCCGGACCCCGAACTCATGATCCGAACCAGTGGAGAATACCGCATCAGCAATTTCCTTTTATACCAGCTGGCTTACACAGAATTATACTTCACCTGTGTTCGCTGGCCCGACTTCAGAAAAGAAAACCTGTACGAAGCCATCCTGGATTTTCAAGGCAGGGAAAGGCGTTTTGGAAAGACCAGTGACCAGGTTCAGCCCCAAATTCCCTCCGAAACCTGAAAATCGTTGTGAATGAACGACCTAAGCCCGTCTGTCGACGAGTTTTTTAACAAAGCCTTTTAATAAATCCCCTTAATTTGCCGCTCTAAATTCCCTTACCGGATGCAACGAAGATTACCGATTGGTGCTTTACTGATTACTTTCTGCTTATTGATGATAAATGTTGTGGAAGCACAGGTAACGGACAGCACCCATCCTGTGTCGGTAGATCCTGAATTGCTTGCTTTATCCACAGCCAAAACACCGAAAGAATATATAATCGCCGGTATTAAAATAACGGGTACGAAATACCTGGATGAATCCCTGCTGATTTCAATTTCAGGACTAACGGTGGGCGATAAAGTATCCATTCCCGGGGGGGATAATTTTAGCCGGGCCATCAACAAGCTCTGGAATCAAAATCTTTTTTCCAATGTTGCCATTTATTTCACCAAGCTGGTGGGCAATGATCTTTATCTTGAAATCAACGTAACGGAGAGACCCAGGCTTGCCAATTTTGTTTTCAAGGGGGCATCAAAATCCGAATCGGATGAATTAAAAACCAAGACAGGCCTGGTTAAGGGCCGTGTGATCACCGAAAACATGAAGCAGATCGCTGTGGAAAACATTCAAAAATATTATGCCGATAAGGGATACCAGAGTGTAGACGTAAAAATAACTGAATCGAAAGACGCTGCCACTGCCAATTCGCAAATGCTCACTTTTGCCATTCAAAAGGGTGTAAAAGTGAAGATCAACCAAATCGATATTTTTGGAAACCAGGCTGTCTCAGAAGCAAAACTCAAGAAGCAGCTGAAGGGCACAAAGGAACTGAGCCGCCTGACTTTTTTTCCACCCAGGGATTCGAGCACTTATGGTGTGAATCCGCCTGTGTCTTTTAAAGAATACGTGGACAACTGGGGCTTTCTTTCTTTCACGAGAACCAAGGAATTCCTCGATCCCTACGTGAGGTTTAAGATGTTCAGTTCCGCGAAGTACAATGCAAAAAAATATGCTGAAGACAAGGACCATATCCTGGAATTTTATAATTCAAAAGGCTATCGTGATGCGGTGATTGTAAAAGACACGCAATATTACAATGCACAGAAGCGAATGAATATTGACATTAAGGTGGATGAAGGAAATAAATATTATTTTGGTAACGTGACCTGGAAGGGCAATACCAAGTATCCGGATTCCCTGCTCAGCCTTTTGCTCGGCATCAGGAAAGGCGATGTGTATAATCTGGATATCCTCAATAAAAAACTCGGCAAACAGGTTTCGCAGGAAGGCGGTGGCATCAGCGACTTGTATATGGATGATGGCTATCTTTTTTTCAGGGTTGACCCGGTGGAGACTTCGGTATACAACGATACCATTGACTTTGAGATCAGGATGACGGAAGGGCCGCAGGCCACGATAAAAAATGTGACGATCAGTGGAAATGAAAAAACCAAGGAATATGTGATCCGCCGTGAATTGCGGACTGTGCCGGGCGACCTGTTCAATCGTCAGGCCCTGATTCGTTCGCAGCGGGAAATAGTGCAACTCGGATTTTTCAACCAGGAAAAAGTGTTGCCGCAAATCAATCCCAACCAGGAAGACGGCACGGTAGACATTAACTGGAGC
>DATHGW010000566.1:0-2243 GCA_035317445.1 Puia sp. | reverse complement strand
TAACAATTCCATCGACCCCTGCCCCCAGTTGGGCGCGAAGGTTGAGGGCAAACAGGTCGAGATCGAGGCTGTCATCGGATAAAAAAGGGGTAAGCATTGCCGGGAACACGCCCTTCCATTCAAAAGACATCGCTGGTTTTTCTTTCAAAAGTATTGATTAAATCATATCCCTTGCAGCAGAGCGGGAATGGAAATTGTCTTATTTGGGAAAGCCGCGAAAAGCCATATATTTTCGATATATTGGCTTGTGACCTGGATTTCATCACGATCGCTCAACCACTACTGACCAATGAAAAAAAGTACAAGGACCCTTCCATGGCTCATTTCATTGTTTTCCGTCTTTTGCGGATACGCACAAAATGCACCGACAAGTGCACTCGATTCGCTCGCCGGCAATTTCATTAAATACCTTCGCAAATCTCCCGGGGAAAAAGTTCTGCTGAACACCGATAAGTGGTTTTATTTATCGGGCGAAACAATCTGGTTCAAGGCTTATACACTGAATGCGTTGTCGAACAAGATCTCCGTGCAAAGCAAAATATTATTTGTAGACCTGGTGGACGAGCGGGACCACGCGATCCATCAGGTCATGTTGAATATTCCGCAAAGCAGGCTCGAAGGCAATATCAATATCCCGGTTTCCACGCCAGAGGGGTATTATTGGTTAAGAGCCTACACCAGGAAAATGCTGGATGAGGATAGCAGCAAAATTTTTGTACAGCCGGTTTATGTGTTGAATCCCAGAAAACCAGACAGCAGCATCGCTTTACAAATTAATCAAACCAGCAGACGGGGAGCTGACAAAGAAGGAGAGCCTATCGTATCATTTTATCCTGAAGGCGGCTCAATGATTTCGGGGACCACGACGGTAATCGCTTTCCGTAGCATGGATAAAGCAGGAAAACCAGCGGACGTCACAGGATATGTTACCGAAGGCAAGGATACCGTGGTGAAGGATTTCAAGACAAGCCTGCCGGGCATTGGCAAGTTAAATCTCGATATCTGGAAATCAAGGAAATATGTAGCTCATGTAAAGTGGAAAGATAAACAGTTTGAGTACCCGCTTCCGCTGATAAACCAATACGCCAGCCAGCTTTCCGTTATTGCGCAAAACGAAAACACGTTCCAGGTGAGGGTATCGCTCGGTGATTCTTTGTATCACAAAAACAAAGTGCATTCACTGATCGGGATCAGCAGGGACAGCCTTTGTTTCGCGGCAACGGGCACCGATATGTATGAGATTTATGTGCCCAAGTCGAGTTTTCCAAAAGGGCTGGCTACCCTGTTGCTTTTTAACGATCAAAATAAAGTCGTAAGCGAAAGAGATGTTTATATCAATAAGGATAACCATATTGTTTCCATTAGCACCGACAAAAACCTTTATGGTGGGAGGGAAAAGGCAAGATTTGAGCTTACTGTTACCGACTCGCTGTTCAAGCCGGTGAGGACTCTTTGTTCTGTGGCCATAACAGACGATAATATGGACAAACAGTCGGGCCTTGAAAGTCCTGCGTCAAATTATATTTTTGCCAGTCTTGATTTGCCACAGCCCGCAAGCAGTTATTCGGTGGAAGAGTTAGACCTGATCATGCTGACCCAAAAGCCAAAATTCAGTGATTGGACCTATGTGCGTGATCCGCTGCTGGTTCCCACAAAATCCTATCTGGAAGACAGTAGCATCGAATTCATCCGGGGCAGTATCCTGAATAATAAAGATGAGCCAGTGTCTGACCAGGTAGTCACGCTGTTTTCGACGCAAAAAAATATCATTTTTTTGTCAGAGACAACTGATCAACATGGCCGCTTTCGGTTCAGGCTTCCTTCTGGAATTGCGGACAGCAGCGTTATGACATTGCAGGTTGCGAATCAAAAGGGCACGAAGGTGGATAAAAAGATTGTATTAGATCCACCTTCCATTCCCCATCCAAAGACCCCAAAGTTGCTAAGAAAAAGATTTGATGCTTCAAGACAAATCTTTCTGCGCGATTTTAAGGCAACGCAGATGGACACCACCAAGTTTGGAAAAGGAAAAGAATGGCTGAAGGAGGTAACCGTTATCGCAGCCAAAAAGAAACAACTCAATTACGATGAAAGGAAAAGGCTTAGCCTGTTTTCATCCATCATCACATCGGATAAGTTCGACCGGGGAGGTGTAAACAGTCTTGGTATGGCGGTGCTGATGGCACCCGGCATTCATTTAAAACAAGGCTATGTCGCCATAAAAGGAGGATTCGGATTCGGTA
>DATHGW010000565.1:0-9068 GCA_035317445.1 Puia sp. | reverse complement strand
AAACGGCGGAGGAGGCCAATGCAGCCAAGAGCGCTTTCCTATCCACCGTAAGTCATGAACTGAGAACGCCACTGACCTCGGTGTTGGGTTTTGCCAAGATCACCAAGAAAAGATTGGAAGAAAAGATATTCCCGATCACCGATAAATCGGATCCCAAAACCATCAAAACCATCGAACAGATCTCCGGAAACCTGGCGGTGGTGATTTCTGAAGGTGAACGCCTGACCAACCTCATCAACGACGTACTGGACCTGGCTAAAATTGAAGCTGGCAAAATGGAGTGGAATTTTGAGCCCGTTCAAATCACAGAGGTCGTGGAAAGGGCCATTGCATCGACCTCTTCTTTGTTTGATCAAAAGAACCTGGTACTGGCCAGAAAGATCGACAGCAATCTTCCCGAGATCAATGCAGACAAAGATAAATTGATCCAGGTCGTCGTCAACTTATTGTCGAATGCTGTGAAATTTACCAATACCGGAACGGTGACCTGTAGTGTTTTTCAAAAGGATGGCGGTGTTGTGGTGGGGATCACCGATACAGGCATCGGCATTGCTCCGGAAGACCACGATAAAGTATTTGAACAATTCAAACAGGTTGGAGATACGTTGACAGATAAGCCCAAGGGTACGGGCTTGGGGCTTCCCATCTGCAAAGAGATTGTGGAGCACCATAATGGAAGTATATGGCTTGAAAGTGATTTGGGCAAGGGAAGCACTTTTTATTTTATGTTGCCGGTGATGAAACCAGATGACAAAGAGATGAAACCCATTCAGCTCAATGATCTGTTGAGAAAATTAAAAAGCCGTGTAGCACAATCACACCCATCGATAAAAAATGAACATGCCACCATCCTGGTAGTGGATGATGATGATGGCATCCGCTCCCTGCTGAAACAGGAACTTGGCGAAGTCGGATATCATATTGAAGAAGCAGCAAACGGAAAAGAAGCTATTGCAAAAGTTCGTGCCGTTCGTCCGAACCTGATCATCCTCGATGTGATGATGCCGGAAATGAATGGCTTTGATGTGGCCGCCGTACTGAAGAACGACCCGCAGACCATGGATATCCCGATCATCATTCTTTCCATTGTACAGGATAAATCCAGGGGCTTCCGCATTGGTGTGGACCGCTATCTGACCAAACCCATCGATACCGAATTATTATTTTCAGAAATCGGCCATTTGCTTGAACAGGGCAAATCGAAAAAAAGGGTGATGGTAGTGGATGAAGACAGCGTTACCGTTCGCGCACTGGCTGAAGTGTTACAGGCCAAAGGCTACCAGGTGGTGGAATCAGATGGAAAAGAACTGGTGGAAAAAGCAATTTCCATGCAACCAGATATCATTATCCTGAATTCCATTATATCAGACAAAAATGAAATCGTCAAAACGCTTCGTTTTGAAAAAGGGTTGGAAAATGTTTTGTTTTTAATTTACCAGTAAGCAGATAACCCATGAGTCCAAAAATTTTAATTGTAGATGATGAAGCGCATATCCGGATGCTGATTGAACAAACGCTGGAGGAATTGGAAGAGGAAGGTGTAACTTTTTTTACCGCGGTAAACGGGGAGGAAGCCCTCGCCATGATCGTGGAAGAAAAGCCGCAGATCGTATTCCTGGATGTGATGATGCCAAAGATGAACGGAATAGAAGTTTGCCGGCGGGTAAAAAAAGAACTCGGCCTGAATGAAGTATACATCGTGTTGCTCACCGCAAAGGGGCAGGAATTGGACCGCCAGAAGGGCCAGGAAGTAGGAGCCGACGTATACATGACCAAACCCTTTGACCCGGAATCCTTGCTCGCCAAAGCAAGGGAAGTGCTGGGCCTCTCATGAGGCGTTTTCCTTAGAATAGTATGCCCAGAATAAATCTAAAAACCCTGCTCTCACCCAAATCCGATGCATATGCATTGGCCAGTTCCCTGATCAGGGAACTGGATGCGCTTGCTTTTGTTGAAGACCTTCAGCACCAGGTTTTGCTGGGCACTCGTACGAGCGATATAAGTTTCGAAGAAGCCATCAGGAACGAGGAAGACATTGTTGGCTGGGTAAAAGGAAATGAGCGGGCATCGCTCATTGCTTCGCTGATCAATGGCTGGATACAAAAGGAACTGGAAAAGAAAAGACTGGCCAATGAAGTGCTCCTGCTCTACCAGGAAGTGAACCTGATGTTTAATTTTTCAGAAAAACTTGCCCAAACCATTGGCCAGGCCCATATCGCAGCCATCACACTGGATGAAGCCAGGCGATTGATCAAATCAGATCAGGGCCTGATTGTATTGTGGGATGAGGACAGTGGAAAAATGGATTTGCCCGCTTCATTTGGGCAACCGGTATTCGATGAAGCGCGATGGCAATCAGAGCCCGGGCAATTCCTCAGCTTATTTCAGAGCGGTCAGTCTGAAATCATGGGTGACCTGACTGTATTAAAAGATGCGGGCCTGGTTCTTCCGGAAATTCAATCCATCCTTTATGCCGCATTAAAAGTGAAGCACCGGGTGATGGGCGCCATCGTCCTCGCCAGCATCGAATCCGTTCAATATACCGCGGCTGATCTTAAATTTTTGATTACACTGGCGCTTCAATCTGCTTCGGCCATCGAAAGTGCCATATTATATGAAAAGAATATCAGGGAAGCAAAGGAAAGGGAAGAAGCGATGCGGCGGATCTATGAGGTGACCAACAAATTTGTGCCACATGAGTTTATCGGATCGCTGGGGAAAACCGTGATCACGGACATACAACTCGGCGATAAGGTAGAAAAAATCGTTACCGTTCTTTTTTCAGATATCAGGGACTATACCAGCTTGTCAGAAGGAATGACGCCGGAAGAAAATTTTAGTTTTGTCTGCTCTTTTAATGAGCGAATGGGTCCGATCATCCGGCAACATCATGGATTTATTAATCAGTATCTCGGAGACGCCATCATGGCTATTTTCCCGGGCAACGCATCTGATGCGCTGGCGGCGGCGATCGGGATGCAAAAAGCTGTGAAGGAACTCAATGCAAGCCGCGCCTCAGCAGGCAGAACGCCTATAAAAATTGGTGTGGGCATGCATACCGGTCCGCTGATCATGGGGATTACCGGCGATCATGAACGACTAGATGCTGCAACCATTTCAGATACGGTCAATACGGCGTCACGTCTCGAGGGACTGACCAAACATTATGGTGTCAGCATTGTACTAAGCGAGGCAAGCGTAAACAATTTGGCGCACACAGCATCTTTTTATTTTTGTCAGCTTGGATTGATACAATTGAAGGGGAAACTGGCTCCCATCCGTATTTACGAATGCTTCAACGGGCTTGAAGAACATGATTTTGGTAAAAAGTTAACGGCCTTACCTCTATATAAACAGGGCGTCTTCGATTATTTCAACAAGTCCTTCAAAGATGCTTCGGATAAATTTTGCAGGGTATTGGAAATAAATCCGGAAGACAGAACCAGCAAACTTTTTTTAGGCAGGGCCAACCACTACCTCGATGCGGGGATACCCGAAAACTGGACCGGAGTAGAAGAAATGCAGCATAAATAATGGTATAAGCCAGGATATGTTAAATGGTTAAAAAAATTAGGTTTGTATCGCAAACTATATTAATATTGTGAAGCATAAGCAAAAACGCCTTTAACATGGATGCCGAAAAGCCATTATCAGCAGAGGATAGCATCAATATAATCATGGATGCTATTGGCAAAACAAAAGAAAATATTAAGGAGAACAGCTTTTACTTTCTTCTATGGGGATGGGTCGTATCCATTGCCAGCTTTTCTTTTTTCCTGCTTCAGCGATACACATCCTTTCCGTATTTCTTTCTTCCATTTCCTGTGCTCGGGTCGATTGCCCTGACCATCACGGTTATTTACTACCTGAGAAATAAATCAACGACAACGCAAACTTATTTCGGCTATTTCCTGAGCAGGCTATGGATGGTGCTGGCAGTTTGTTTTATAACAGTCGTATTTATCAATGTTTCGAGAAAACTGCCCCCCTTTACTGACACGCTTATCATTGCCTGTATAGGCACTCTTGTTTCCGGCTGGGTGATGAAATTTCAACCCCTTATTATCGGTGGCATTGTGTTTTTGATCTCTGCTATTGTAAGCATATATATTCCTGACGAATATAAAGCGCTCTTACACGGGGTGGCCATTGTCATTGGATATCTGATCCCGGGCTATTTACTAAAAAAACAACATCACGATGGCGGAAAAGTTTGACGGTCTTGATCCCGTTTTGAATACGCCGGTTCGCCTGGCTATTGTGTCTGTTCTGATGAAGGTAAAACACGCTGATTTTAATACTCTGATGGAGATCACGCAAACCACGCAGGGTAATATGAGTCATCAGTTGAAACGGCTGCAGGAGGAAGGATACATTGACGTGGAGAAGACATTTAAGGGAAATTACCCGCTGACGACCTGCAAAATCACCAAAAAGGGAAAAATGGCTTTTGAACAATACGTCAAAGCAATAAAAAAATACCTGCACCTGTAAGAAAGATATATTTTTTTGTCCATATGGTTTGTATCGCAAACAACATGTATCACTTAATATTTAAAAATCAATAAAATGGAAACAATGATCAAAAACCGGCAACGTGGCCCGCATCCCGGCGTGTTGGCAATCATTTTCGCCTTGCTATTTATCACCGGTCTTTCCTTTGTCATATCTTTTTCAGGCACCCATCCTTATTTCCCGGGTCCCTGGGAATCTGTCGGGACCATCGCAACCTATTTCCAAAATCAGTCGCACGATGTCCTGCTATGTGCTTTTTTCCAGTTTGGCGCAGCAGCACCATTGGGCATTTTAACGGCAACACTCGTCAGCCGGCTGCGGTTTCTGGGCGCCAGGGCGCCGGGTTCCTACATTGCGCTTTTCGGAGGTTTTATGGTGACCTTTAATATGGCGCTCACAGCGCTGATCTTATGGGTGATGGCCTATCCGGGCATGGCGCAGGATGCTTTAATCATTCGCAGCTTATACTATCTGGCGTTTGCCATTGGAGGCGTGGGATATTCGCTGCCGATGGGTCTTCTTATCGCAGGCGTGGCGGTTACCGCGGGTTTTATGAAACTATTGCCCAGGTGGCTGGTCTGGTTCGGCATCCTGATCGCCGTGATCGGAGAATTGAGCTGGTTCAGTTTGATCTATCCTAAACTACTCATGCTCATTCCGTTAACGAGATTCCCCGGGTTTATCTGGTTGGTGATGGCAGGATTTATGTTACCCAAATCAACCGCACAGGTCAAACCGGAGTAGTTATTTTCAGTGGGGTCTTGGTAGGATTATTGCATATTATCCGCTGATTCCCCACTTTAACACGGAATTCTTTTCATATGGAAAAACTACAGCAACTCGAATTGATGGACAAGATACAGCGCGAACTGGCGGATCTCCAGAAAAGCCAGACCGCTATTCTAAAAAAGGTATCGCAGGTCTCGGCGCACAACATTACCCTGGGGTCAGAGATCTTAAACGAGAAACTTCCCGACCTGGAAGATAAAGTAAACGCCAGTGTGGGTATCGTGACCGAACTTGTCGAGACCTTTGCTGAATCCCGTGAAAAATTCTTTTCGGATAATAAGCTGGCGGGTTTGATGGATCCTACCGCCAAATAGATCCCACGTCGGTTTTGAAAATAATACTTATTTTTATTTTCTATTCCTGACATTGAGATCTATTCATCCCAAACTCTGGTTGTCTATCGCAATCTTCGCCATTGCTCATCCCGGTTTTTCCCAGGATGTGAACGCATTGACCTTAAAAGATTATCATCCCGTTTCGATTTACAAAACGCCGCAGATAAAAATCAACAAGGCAAAATATCCCGTCATCGATTTTCACTCACATGACTATCCGAAATCGGCCGCAGAAGTAGATGCCTGGGTTAAAACAATGGATGAGACAGGCATTGCCAAAACCATGATCCTGACCTACTCTACCGGTAGCCAGTTTGATTCGGCTGTAGACAGGTATGCAAGGTATAAGGATCGGTTCGAGGTATGGTGTGGTTTTGATTATACGGGCTATGATAAACCGGGATGGCAAGAACATGCCGTCGCTGAGTTGGAGCGCTGTTATAAAAAAGGAGCCAAGGGCGTCGGTGAATTGGGCGATAAAGGATTGGGCGAATTGTATTCAAAGCCCGTGCCGGGATATGGGTTGCATATCGACGATCCACGCATGAAGCCCTTGCTGGAAAAATGCGCAGCGTTACACCTGCCCGTTAGCATACATGTCGCCGAGGATGCCTGGATGTATCTCGCCGCGGACGCTACCAATGACGGGCTGATGAATGCAGCGACCTGGAAAGTAGACTTATCGAAGAAGGGAATCTTAAATCATGACCAGTTGATTGCAACATTGGAACGGGCGGTAAAAGAAAATCCAAAAACGATTTTTATCGCCTGTCACCTGGCCAATTGTTGTTCAGATCTCAGTGTATTGGCAAAGCTATTCGATGCGTATCCGAACCTGCGGGCCGATATCGCAGCGCGCTATGGAGAAATTGCTCCTATACCCCGGTACACAAAAGCATTCATGGAAAAATATGCAGACCGACTTGTCTATGGAACGGATATGGGCACTTCTCCCGATATGTATCGTACTACCTTTCGCATTCTTGAAACCGAAGATGAACATTTCTATGAACAGGCGCTTTTTAATTATCACTGGCCTTTATATGGCCTTGGCCTGTCGGATGATTTGTTGAAAAAATTATATTACGGGAATGCTGAAAAAATTTTAGGACATTGAATATTGTTATCTTGAGCTGAAAGGGGTTTATCGCCAACCCATGCAGCCTATCATCATGCGAAATCCATTCAACAGGTTCCTGGCAACACTCTGTCTGTGCTTTTGGCGTTCGGACAATGATTTTGGGAAAAAGGTTAAATAAGGACAAGGATAATTAATCATAAAGTAATAAGATGACTATGCAGCATACACTAATTTTCCCCAATTTTGTAATAAAGAATATCATGAGATCTTTCTGTAGCCTGATGCTGATGGTTCTGGCAATGCATTTTACTTATGCCCAAAAGGATACGATTGCCAGACGGATTCTTCTACCGAATGGCTGGAGCCTGAGTCCACTGGGTAAATCCATTACTTTGGGGGATTTGCCTTTGAATATAGTTGTCTCTCCTTCTAAAAAATATTTAGCTGTATCGAATAACGGTCAGAGTACCCAATCCATTCAATTAATTGATGCAGTTAATGATAAAATACTTTCTGAAAAAATAATTCCGAAAAGTTGGCTGGGTCTTGCTTTCAGTTCGGACGAAAAATATTTATATGCTTCCGGTGGGAATGATAACCTGATCGTAAAATACAGCATTTCAAATCGTCGTTTAGTAGAATCAGACCAGATAAAACTCGGTGAAAAATGGCCGGTAAAAATTTCTCCTGCAGGAATCCAGATAGATGACCAGGCCAATATCTTATATGTTGTTACCAAGGAAAACAACAGCCTATATCTTATCGACCTGAAAACGAAAAAAAAGCAATCCTTTCCTTTAGGCGCAGAAGCTTACACCTGCCTGCTTTCAAAAAACAGGGGGCTGCTCTATATTTCCTTATGGGGCGGCGGACGGATACTGATATTTGATACCCACAAAAGACAAATAACGGATAGTATTGTCGTTGGTGATCATCCGAATGATCTTTGCATGTCGCGCAACGGTAGTACGCTATTTGTTGCGAATGCCAATGATAATTCGGTATCCGTGATCGATCTAAAAACCAGGAAAGTATCGGAAACCCTGGATGCGGCCCTCTATCCGGGATCTTCCACCGGTTCAACAACCAATGGGGTGGCATTGAGTGAAGATGATAGAACCCTGTACATTGCCAACGCCGACAATAATTGTCTCGCTGTATTTGACGTGAGCAAACCCGGCGCTTCCAAATCAACTGGTTTCATACCGGTGGGCTGGTACCCGACAGGAGTAAAACTCATCGGGAATAAAATTTTTGTTTCCAATGGCAAAGGCTTCAGTTCTTTTCCGAATCCCGGATATAAAGCTTTTGATACCAGTACCCAGAATGTTTCATTTCAGAAGTCCGCAAGAAAATCCGAATATATCGGGGGCTTGTTTACTGGTACCCTGAGCATTTTTAAAACGCCAACCTCAGATGAATTGGCCAGATACTCACGGATCGTTTACGAAAACACGCCCTATAACAAGGACAAGGAATTGACTGCTCATGGCGAAAAAGACAATCCGGTGCCGATGCGGATCGGAGATTCCTCGCCCATCAAATATGTATTTTACATCATCAAAGAAAACAGGACTTACGACCAGGTTCTCGGTGACCTGGAAGGAGGAAATGGCGATACCAGTTTATGTTTGTTTGGAGAAAAAATAACACCCAATCTTCATGCATTGGCAAAGGAATTTGTATTGCTGGATAATTTTTATGTGGATGCTGAAGTGAGCGCCGATGGACATAACTGGAGCATGGGCGGATACGCGACAGACTATCTCGAAAAGACCTGGCCGACAGGCTATGGGGACAGAGGAGGGACTTATGATGCTGAAGGAAACCGCGCCATTGCCAATAATAAAAAAGGCTTTATATGGGATTATTGTTCCCGGGCAGGCATCAGTTACCGGACTTATGGCGAATTCGCGGATGATTATAAACCCAATATCCCCGTGCTTAAAAATCATTATTGCCAGTACTATACCAGCTGGGATCAGAAAGTTCGGGATACAACCCGTGTTGGACAATGGAAAAGAGATTTTGATTCCCTGCTGGCGCATCATGCCTTGCCGCAGTTGAATACCTTGCGGATCATCAATGATCATACTGAGGGACTAAAGAAAGGGCGTCCCACACCTTTTGCGCATTGTGCAGATAATGATCTGGCGGTTGGGATGTTTGTAGACTACCTGAGTAAAAGTTCAATATGGAAAGAGTCCGTGGTTTTTGTATTGGAAGATGATGCCCAGGATGGCCCGGATCATGTGGATGCGCACCGCAGCCCGGCTTATATTGCTGGCGGATATGTAAAACGACATACTGTGTATCATACGATGTATTCTACTACTTCCATGCTGCAC
>DATHGW010000564.1:0-4698 GCA_035317445.1 Puia sp. | reverse complement strand
ATCCCACCAAACCACATTGTTCGTGGCATCATCAAAATATCCTTTTACGGTATAACGGCGATAGCTATCTCCAGATTCGTAATAATATGAGGTCCCCACCAGGCTATCACCTTTTTTGATCAGCTTCAGTTCTACCTTAGTTGATTTGATCTTCCCTTTCCAAACACCCGTAATGGGTTGTGCCGTTGAAGTCAGGATCATGAACTGCAAACCGACGAGAATAATAAGTTGATAAGTTGACAAGTTGAATGGTTGTTTTATAGAACGATGGCGGGGAAGCTATATTGCTGGGAAGTTGATTGGTTGATAAGTTGATCGGTTGATAGGTTGTTGAGAAATAGTCAATTGGTCAATTTCTCCAGATAGTGGAAAGAAATTTTTAACATTTTTCTAAGACGCCCCACATAAAACCAATCAACTTATCAACTATTCAACAAACTATTCAACTCAAATAAACAGCCAGCAACCCATCCGGGAGGACAACGAAAACCCGCTTGTTCTTCTTATCGATCTTCTCCAAAGTGTCTTCTGAAACCGGGATGAGCACTTCTTTTTCCTGCATTTCGAGCCGGCACAATACCTGGTGCGATTGTTCAATGACTTCGAGTATTTCGCCCAGGTCTTTGCCTTCATGAATCACGTGAAAACCGACCAGCGAGATGGGTGCCGATTTGCCGGCATATTTCAGGAAATCATTCTCAGTAAGCCAGACTTCTTTTTGTACCAGTTTGCGGGCCGATTCTTTAGCATCGATCCCTTCGAGTTTGATAAATACTTCGCGGTCATTTTTGATTTTTGTTTCTTCAATAAAATAAGGAAGCATTTCATCTTTTTTTTCTTCCAGGAAAATCATTTCCAACCCTTTCAGGGATGTTTTTTTTCCAAGCCGGTGTACGAGGATCAGCTCGCCTTTCAGTCCGAAGGCGGAGACCAGTTTGCCGATGTTGCGGTAGTGTTTCATTTGGCTTTTTATTAAGAAAGTAGAAAATAGAGAGTAGAGAATAGGAATACATAATGGGGACCCTAACATCCTATTCTCTACTCTCTATTTTCTATTTTCTGCTCTCTCCTCTGGAAACAAAAAATCCCGGCCAAAACCGGGATTTCAATCAAGTATATTTATGTACAAAATCAACCTTCTGCACCTGCACTGTCTTCTGTCTTTCTCTCTACTCTCCTGACGGGAGCAGCTCCCCTGCGGGCGCCATACTTTGATTTCCTGTTGTCTTCCTGGCGTTTCTTCAAATGTACTTCATGTTCGCTATGCCATTTTTGAAATTTTTCCATGGCAGCTGTTTCATCAAACAGGCCGAGTTTTACACCCCTGAGCAAATGCTTCAGGTATAAAACACCTTTGAAGGATAGAATTCTCCGCACTGTGTCTGTTGGCTGGGCGCCTTTATGCAGCCAATCCAATGCCTTCTGGCGGTCTAGTTGAACGGAAGCAGGAACAGTTAAAGGATTGTACGTACCGATCTTCTGAATGAACTTTCCATCTCTTGGTGCGCGCGCGTCCGCTACCACGATGAAATAAAATGGCCTTTTTTTAGACCCATGACGCTGGAGTCTGATTTTTACTGGCATCTTAAATAGAAATTTAAATGCGTTAATGAATGGGGTTGTCTTCTTTTTGTGATTGCTGAGCAATCTCGTTCAAGCTACAAATTTAATACATAGCGGCTAAACACGCTAATCTAATGCCAAGTTTTTTATGAGCGGAAAATTACCGCCTCCCAATTCCCAAACGGCCTCCTATGGGCAATTTATTCATCGTTTTCATCATCTGTTTCATCTGCTCAAATTGTTTTAAAAAGGCGTTGATCTCGGTCAGATCCTTTCCACTGCCCTTCGCAATCCTGGCACGACGGCTCTGGTCAATTACGTCGGGATTCGCGCGTTCAAACGGGGTCATGGAACCGATGATCGATTCAATACCTTTGAAGGATTGGTCACTGATGTCGATGTCCTTTACCGCCTTGCCAACGCCGGGTATCATGCCCAACAGGTCCTTAATATTGCCCATTTTCTTGATCTGTTCCAGCTGTTGCTTAAAATCCTCAAAATCAAACTGGTTTTTCCTGATCTTTTTCTCCAGTTTGCGGGTCTCCGCCTCATCATACTGGGCCTGTGCTTTTTCAACCAGTGTCGTAATATCTCCCATGCCTAGTATGCGCTGGGCCATGCGTTCGGGATAGAATACATCCAGGGTATCCAGTTTTTCCCCGCTGCTGATGAACTTGATGGGTTTTTGAACCGAATATTTAATGGAAAGCGCCGCACCACCGCGTGTATCGCCATCCAGTTTGGTCAGTACCACACCCGAAAAATCAAGCCGCTCATTGAAGGTTTTGGCTGTATTCACTGCGTCCTGACCGGTCATGGAATCCACAACAAACAGGATTTCCTGCGGATTTACGGCCTTTTTAATTTCAGCCACCTCTGTCATCATCACCTCATCGACGGCCAGGCGGCCGGCGGTATCAATGATAACCACATTCTTATTCCTGCTTCTGGCCTCGCGGATGGCATTCGCTGCGATCTCAACAGGATGCTTATTCTCCGGTTCGCTGTATACGTCTACCTGGATCTGTTCTCCCAGTATCTTCAGCTGCTCGATGGCTGCAGGACGATATACGTCGGCCGCCACCAACAGGGGGGAGAGCCCCTTTTTTGCTTTAAGGTAATGGGCAAGCTTCCCGCTGAAAGTCGTCTTACCGCTACCCTGCAGGCCAGCAATCAGGATGACGGCCGGGTTTCCTTTTGCATTCAGCTCACTTTCGTTGCCGCCCATCAGTTCGGTCAACTCATCCTTCACGATCTTAATCATCAGCTGGCCCGGACTAACGGCAGTCAATACCTTCTGACCCATCGCTTTTTCCCGGATGGTATCCGTGAATTCCTTGGCGATCTTATAGTTCACGTCGGCATCGATCAGCGCCCGGCGTATATCCTTCACCGTGGCCGCCACATTCAATTCGGTGATCCTTCCTTCTCCTTTGATCTGTTTAAAGGCAGACTCGAGCTTCTCGGTTAAATTATCAAACATGTCAATGGAATAAATAAAAAAAGTGAATATAACCTAAGGCTATATTCACTTTTAATGAATTGCAAATGTAATAAAATCAGCCGTCGTTAGAGTAAATATTATTTCAAATGTGAATTGTGTTTAAGTTAAATACCCAGATAGCTTCTCAGCATCTTGGATCGTGAATTGCTTCTTAGCTTCGTAATCGCTTTGTCTTTAATTTGTCGCACCCGCTCCCTGGTCAGGTTAAATCTTTCACCGATATCTTCCAGGCTCATAGGATGATCGACCCCGATACCAAAGAAAAAGCAAATCACTTCTTTCTGGCGTTCTGTCAGGGTCCTTAATGACCGGTCAATTTCCTGTTTTAAGGACTCTGTGTGCTCGATATTGGTCTCAGCCCGTTCGGCATTGGGGTTTTCCATGACATCGAGCAGGGTATTGTCTTCGCCTTCCGACAGGGGCGTATCCACACTGATGTGGCGGCCGCCGATGCCAAGGGTCGATGACACTTCTTCTATGTCCAGTTCGAGCATTTCCGCGAGTTCCTCGGATGAGGGTTCCCGCTCGAATTCTTGTTCAAGCTGTGAATAAGCCTTCTGGATCCGGTTGGTTAAACCTACTTTATTGAGAGGAAGCCTTACAATTCTGGATTGTTCTGCGAGGGCCTGTAAAATGCTCTGGCGTATCCACCAAACCGCATAAGAAATGAACTTGAAACCACGGGTTTCATCAAAACGCTGGGCAGCCTTGATCAGGCCAAGATTCCCCTCGTTGATCAGGTCCGGTAATGTAAGTCCTTGATTTTGATACTGTTTAGCCACTGATACCACAAAACGCAGATTGGCTTTTGTGAGCTTGTCAAGAGCTTTTTGATCTCCTTGCTTGATACGGACGGCGAGTTTAACTTCTTCTTCGGGACTGATTAACTCCACTTTTCCGATTTCCTGCAAGTATTTTTCCAAGCTCTGTGATTCACGATTCGTAATACTCTTCGTGATCTTGAGTTGACGCATACTCATAGGCAGGGCATTTTAAAGGGTTTTAAAGGTTTCAGGTTTTCTAATTATAATGGATATATCAAAACGTATATTTAAGCCTTTTCGTGTTCCAATGTCAACAACTTGATAAATAAACGTCTTGTTAAAGCAATTTAACAATTTGAAGCGCATAATCCAAAAAAACTTTTTGTAAATAGCTGGTTCTCAATTTATTTTGAGCTTTTTGGCGTCAAAATACCTCCTAATTCTTTAACATTCAGGCAGTCAAAAAAAAATTTTGATGCTTGAATTAATTATCTATAATTGCATGATTCCTCTGAAATTATAAATATTCATGCTCAGGGGAGCTTTTCCTGGCGTTTTTACTGATTTATAGAGTGGTCACTATAAGCTTCCGGGTCGTTTGGTAACAAGAACAATTGATATGTAGATGAGCAAGAAACAACTTTTCACGTTAGAGTATCCGGTAAAATGTTCCCCCTCCATTTTATACGATTTTTTAAGTACGCCTGCCGGCTTACAAGAATGGTTCGCAGATAAGGTAGATGAAAGAGATAATGTCTTTAGTTTTTCCTGGAACGGAGATATTGACAGGGCCGAAGTATTGGAAAGCGAAACAGAAAAATACATCCGTTTTCACTGGTCTGCTTCCCCCCAGGAGGAATTTTTTGA
>DATHGW010000563.1:0-2624 GCA_035317445.1 Puia sp. | reverse complement strand
TGCGTTTCATAATTGCATTTTTTATAAGGTAATGTACGTAATTTTTTCATGCATGGTTTTGTGTATCTTGAAGTCTGTTTATACAATTAGCATTCATGATCGGTTCACCTGATCTCAAATTGTCTTTCGAATATTTTTTTAGCGGGAACTGCCGCAGCACCGTTGGTCAGATCAACATCAAACAAACGGTTCAGGTTATTTCCGGCCAGGTCTTCCAGACGCGGATCGATTTGCAATTTGTAGTTGCCTTTGAGCCATGGCTTTTCAGGTCTGAAGACATATTTTGTTTCCTGGCTTTCAGGACGCACGGTTCCCGTCACTGTATTTCCCGCAGCATCAACCAGCCGGATGGCATCCTGCAACAATGCATAGTCCAGTGATTCACCAAGATCCACTTGCAATGGTTGTGTTGTGGCCGCTGCGGGAATGCTGATCTTCCAATGATCCGGTGACGGCGAAATGGTATCCCGCATGACAGCCACAAATTGTTTTGCATATCCCTGTGGCAAAAGATTTCCGTCCCGGTCGGGCCAGTCGGCGGAGATCAGCAGGTGATACTTTCTTCCTGCGGTCAATGGCGGGCCCATTGATTTATTCGGTTGCAGGGCACGTTTGATTCTGCCCGGGTCGAGCCAAAGCGTGAGCATGGTGCCTTCCTCATTCCATAGTTCAGATGGCAAATGCAGGAAACTGTAGGGCAGGCTGTCGCCTTGCTGATCGGTGAGCTTGATGTATTGCAACGAGCGTCCTTCCAACATCGGTCGTGAAAACAGCAGATAAATTTTCAACAGGTTTTCCGGCAAATCATCCCGGCTGGGGTAGATGGCGAGTAATGTGGGTACCGCTTCACTTCTTGGGATATCCATTTTAGCCAGTAGCTGATGTCTGAGTAAAATTTCATAGTTCAATCCGCGGGTAAATGGAATGAGGGGTTCAAAAATCAATTCATTTTCCCGCAGGGTGTATTTACCCGCAATCGCTGGTTGTTCACCATGACCGGCCAGCTTCACTTGCACTTCGCTTCGTAAAGAATCATCGGGTGTATTGTCGAGGCTTGATCTTGAAATGGAAAAACCGGTTGCCCGGCCATCCTTCCAAAGAATTGAAATATCTTTTGAGTCATGTCCTTTTTTTTGCTGGCAACCGGTCAATAAGAATAAAAAAATAATGACCGGTTTGCCAAACCATGACAAACCGGTCAGACCTTCTTTACTCATAAAAACTGGTTGGATTGCGTTTTCAGATCCAGGTCTCCATTTGATCTCCGCTGCATCAAAATGAACTGGCTGTCATCCAGCTTGTCCAGTTGCAACACGTTCACAAAAGGAAAAGATACGTATGGAACCCCTGCCGTGCTGAACACTTCTTTCACCTGCGTGGTCAGTGATCCCTGGAAAGCCTCGATGTCTTTATATTTCACTTTCATGACCGGCCTGTCGGAATTCGCAATGATCAAAAAGAGGTCATTCCCTTTTTTCATAGTGATCATATCGAGCGGACGATTGCCTGCGCCAAATTCGCCCACTGTGCGCCCTTTAACATGGGTTCCGGGTTTGAGATCCTCCAATGGAAAAAGAACCAGGGGCGTGCAGGTATAACTTGCCACCAGGTATTTTTTCCCACCCAATTCTGCGGTCGTAAAGGTTTCAATGGGCGCTTCGGTTTCATAACGGCCATGGGCGGCATGATAAATTTCCAGCGAAGACTGGTCCTGTGTATTGGTGAATGGAAATGGAATGCTGCGGAAGGTCGATCCGAATTCCTGGTTCGAAATGCCACTGATCATCACTTTCCCATCGGCATAGTTAATGTCCTCGATGGAGGCGATGCGTAATGGCCTTCCACGCTGGTCTTTGGCGTCTTCGGCTGGAACATTGTTCAGAACAATGCTGGAAAACCTGATGTCCTTAAGGCTAGCAGCCTGGATATTCCCGTTGTCGATTTTCAACAGTACCGGTGTTCCGTCAACGGACTGAACGGCACAATATATTTTTTTGGAAATGGGATTTACCTTCAGGTCCTGGATGCTGATGTTTTTCGCTTCTGTGCCCAGGAAAGCAGCAATCTTTTGGTCGATATTTTTGATGTCCACCGGGGCGGCTTTTTCAACCGGTTCGACATCGTTGGTTTCAATGGCAAAAACCGCTGCGCTTTTGGAATCCCCGATGAACAGGATGCCGTTGGATCCGAACGCCAGCGCACTGATGGATTTGATCTCAGGACTGCCAAACACAAAACCGTCCAGAGAGCCTGATGATTTCTTTGTGTAGGCGATCAGCAGCAAAAACGGAATTGCTGCGATGATGGAGAAGATGATTTTTTTCATATTCGTATATTTAAGATTGAATAGACTCGGGTCGCAAAGAACCCATCCCGATCAATTGCTCTTGGTGGCATTATCCCAGTGCTCAGCGACTTTTCCTCCTTCTATCCGCAACATCTCGAAGCTGGTGGTCGTATATTTTTTTGTCGGGTCCTTGGGTTCGGGCAATTCGCGGTTGAACACCAATACAACCCTGTCCCCTTCGGCAAGGATCGCGATCAATGGCCCTTTAATGCTGTCTACGATGGGCTGGGGTTTGCGAAATTTCGAAAAAAAATCAATAAAACCCTGCCTGCCTGTG
>DATHGW010000562.1:0-4213 GCA_035317445.1 Puia sp. | reverse complement strand
TGCCTTTGTAATTTGCAGGGGCATTTTTATTTATGGACAATGGATCATTGATACCTCATTTATTCAGGACGGAGTACAGAAAAATAGTTTCTGTGCTGGGCAAGCGGTTTGGGTTTCACCAGATAGAAATTGCCGAGGACCTGACCAGCGATACCTTTCTGGCAGCTGCTCAAACCTGGGCTGTTAAAGGAGTACCCGAAAATGCAACCGCATGGCTCTATCATGTTGCCCGGAACAAAGCATTAAATTATTTGCAAAGGGACCATCTTTTTGAAAATAAAATCTCCCCGGAATTAAAAAACAGTGCTTCGGGTGTTGACGAAATTGACCTGTCTCCGGAAAATATACATGACAGCCAGTTACAAATGATGTTTGCCATTTGTCATCCCTCCATTCCGGCGGAAGCACAGGTAGGATTGGCGCTGCGTATTCTCTGCGGTTTTGGCATTGATGAAATAGCCAGTGCGTTCCAGGTAAGCAAAGAGACCATCAATAAACGTTTGTTCAGGGCAAAGGAAAAATTAAGAGAAGAGAAAATCAGCATAGCGCTTCCGGATCCATCAGACATTGATCAACGACTGTCCACCGTTTTAACGACCATTTATCTGCTATTCAATGAAGGATATTATTCCGTAAGCCAGAACAATACCATTCGCAAGGATCTTTGCTTCGAAGCGATGCGGCTATGCCTCATGCTCGTCGAAAACAATAGTACAAATAAGCCGCAGGTGAATGCGCTATTAGCGATGATGTGTTTTCACGCCTCCAGATTTGAAGCACGTTTAAATAAACAGGGCGAACTGGTTTTGTACGATGAACAGGACACGACCCTATGGGACGCCGACCTGATCAGTAAAGGCGGATATTTCCTGCATTGCGCGGCCGCCGGAAATACACTCTCAAAATATCACCTGGAGGCTGGCATTGCATACTGGAATACGCAGAAACCCGACACAAAAGAAAAATGGGAAAATATTTTACAGTTGTACAACCAGTTGCTGCAAATAGCCTATTCTCCTATTGCGGCGCTGAACAGGACTTTTGCCCTGGCCAGGGCCAATGGGATTGAAGTGGCGATTGCTGAAGCGGAGAAACTCAATTTAACTGATAATCATTTTTATTTTACGCTTCTCGGCGAACTATATAAATCATCTGACAAAGAGAAGGCGAGAAAACATTTTCTTTCCGCCCTGTCCCTAGCCAAATCAGACCCAGACAGGCAAGCCATTCGGCTCAAAATGGAGCAAGTCTAATTATTTTTTGGATATACAAAACCGGTTTCCGCTTCCTTTGTCTTGATCGGTCTTACTTCAATACTTGCGGAAGCTACGTATTCAAATTCCGGATTGTCTTTTGCAATACCAATCGCTTCATCAAGGTCGTTTGCGAAAATATGGTAATACCCGACCTGTACTGTTGAGTCCGTTGCAATATCCTGTTCGGTCCACCCATCCTTCTTCTTCGAAAGAACAACTCCCTCTCTCACCAGTGGCTGTGCAGCGATGAGTTTATCCGCTTTTTTCAATGCACCAATATACTGCTCGCACTTTTTTATGAATGCAAGGTGTTGATCCGTAGTCAACGACTTCTTCGCATCTTTTTCATTTCTGATGTAAAACATGAATTCTTTCATATGCTTTTCATTTTGAAAGACTAAAATCTGTATTTTTTCTGAATAAATATGGTGGATTTTAAATAAAGCAATATTTTTAAGTAGCTGTTCTTCCTCCGCAAATGATTTTAATACCCTCACTTTAAAATTTTTGTATGAGCAGTATTGCCAATGTCAATGCATTCACCAACGGTGAAATTGCTTACATCTCCTGGGTTCTGAATAAAATGATTCCCGGATGCCTCGGATTGGAATTGACCCGAATTTATCCCGATAACCCTGGCCTGGTCAGGGCATTCGCACTTCATGTGCTGGACATATTTGAACACTATCGTTTCAGGGCTGTTCAGGCCGAACTAGAAGCCCAGCATAAAAAGAAATGGGATGGTTTTCTGTCACTGGATGATACCTGGTTAACAAAGGCCATGGCAAGTGGCGGCAAGGGCGACCTGGCAGAATATATTGCCGGGTGATGGATTAGTTAAATACCCAATCGCATCACAAGCATATGCGGGGTAAACCCGGCTTTTTCATAAGCTTTCCGGGCCATTTCATTTTCCACATACACGTCCAGCCGTATTTCGGTCAGTTTTTTTGACATGGACCATTGCTTTAACGCCTCCATTATTTTCTGATTAACGCCTCTGCCCCTGTATTGTGGTTTTACATACATAAAACCCAAATGAGCATACAGGCTATGATCCAAAAAAGGCAACGCAGCCTTAATTTGCGCATAGCCGGAACCGATAATTTCCCCATCTATGACGGCCACCAGCACCTCGGCATCAGGAGATTTGATCAATGCTTCCAAATTATAATAGCTGATGATTCCCTTCTTCAAAGTGGGATCAAAAGGCCGCTCGGCCGCCACGACACCCTGTTCAAATTCCAGCAGAATGGGCAATTCTTTTAATGCGGCTGTTCTTACCATGATTTCCGACCTATCCATGTGTAATGTTTTATGTATTATAGCGGATTTATTTCAATCTGACCAATACTTTTTAAAAACCCGGGTTCAAAAAAAATCTGTATTTTCATTGGCTTTCCTGCTGTGACCAGTTTCCCTGATCCCTTCGAATACTTTCGAATTTGGCCGCCCTAAGCGTTTGTTTTCTTTCTTCAACCTTTAAAATAAAAAACATGGAAACCCCCAATCAGCATGAACCAACAAAATTCAAATTTGATTTTAAAGAATTCATTTCATTCAGGCAGATGATCGCGCTGAAGATCATCCAGATCCTGTACGTCGTTGTCGCGATATTGATCACTTTGTTCGCCCTGGTCACGATGTTTAAGGGCGGAGGCGGCGATTATGGTTATGGTAGTGTGATGCCCGGAGGCTTTTTATCGGGTTTGTTCATTCTTATTTTCGGCAACCTGGGCTGGCGCATCTACTGCGAGTTGATGATTGTATTGTTCCGCATGAATAAGAGTTTAACTGAAATAGAACACAATACAAAAAAGCCGGACCTATGAGCGGTATTAAATAAAATCATCCTGCGCTTCACATCCAAAGCAACACAGGCAAATACATGTCTATTGTTTGTATCAAATTGAGCCAGTCCGTGTACTGAAAACGAACACTTTCGTATGGCAATAGGATTATAAACCATTGACAGTCAAAATCTACTATCGTGGCATATTTTTCCGTGGTAAGGAGGAATATAAATGGCGATCTTTTGCCGCTGATATGATCCGAAATAATTTTAAATACATCCTGCGCAGCCTGCTCAAAAACAGGGCCTCCGCTGCGCTAAACATTGCGGGCCTGACAGCCGGTCTGGTCTGCTTTGCATTTATTGCCCTCTGGGTGTCTGACGAATTAAGCTATGAACAATTCAACCGGAATTATGACAGGATTTTCCGGCTGACAGAAACAGCCAAAACAGAAACAGGCACAACAACATCCGCAGTATCCAGCGCTCCCATGGCCAAAGCCTTGAAAGACGATTATGCAGAAGTGGAAAATACCGTGAGGCTCGGTCTGCGTGAAGAAATCATAACCCACCAGGGCCAGCAAGTGCTTCAAACGGGCATACTGCTTGCCGACCCTTCTTTCTTTGATGTTTTCAGTTATCATTTAACAAGAGGAAATGAAATGACTGCACTAAAGGAGCCCTATTCGATCATTTTGACCGCGTCCGCTGCAAAAAAATATTTTAGCGATCAGGACCCGATAGGTCAAACGCTGATCTTGAATATGTATGACAGCGGCGGATACGGTGCGCCATATAAAGTTACCGGGCTTATGCCCGATCCCCCGAAGAATGCCCATTTCACGTTTAATATGATTGCTTCTTTTAAAACGGTAGAAGTAGCCAATCCTGATGTACTGACCGCGGATGGTTGGGGAGATGCCCGTTTTTATACTTATCTGCTATTAAAAGAAGGGATTGATCAGAAAAAATTTTCCAATAAGATCACCCGGTTTTATGGAAAATACATTGGTGACCTGGTCGCTGTCTGGCGCAATATTTATTCTTATCAACTGCAGCCCCTTCGTGATATTCACCTCCGTTCCCGCCTGCAATATGAAATGGCTCAGACAGGTAATGCGACCTATGTCTATATTTTTTCCACCATAGGCATTTTTATTTTATT